>NZ_JAFMPL010000021.1:0-92827 GCF_019038455.1 Nocardia noduli | reverse complement strand
GGAATCAACGGCTCCAACCGCTCCCACAACGCATCGGTCACCACCTCATCAACCACCCCAGAAGTGTCGAATATGGTGCACCACAGATCAAACCGACACACCGACTCATTCTGAACTGATCTGTAAACCGTCCCTACGACCTGGAAATACAGTGGAAAAGCTGGGCAGACCAGCGGTTACCCCACACCCGAAGCCCAGAGAACCCACGCCTACGGCGCGGACCACCGGCCACACTCTCGTCGGTGGATCGAGACCAAGACGTGAAAGGTCATTGTTTTCAGTGTTTTTGGGGGCTATCGATACCTGTTCAGCAAAGTGGAAATTGTGTCAGCTCGTCACCCGTTCGTGGTCGCGTGCCAGCGGAGGGCAACATCCGGATCTCTACGACGCGGCCCGATCCGGCGACCAGGCGTGCGCTACCTCGGCGGTCGCCGCCGAGGTAGCGGATCGCCGCGGCTGCGGCAGGCAAGGCGGGCGAAGGGTCATCGAGCGAGAGGGATTCTTTGCGCGCTCACCGCTGCGAGCCCATACCGGCGGCTGCCGGAACGTGATCGGTCTGTTCCGGGATCGCGATGCCGCGGTTGCGTACCGCGCCGCCTTCGATATCGACATCGGGTACCCATCGGTCCAGCCACTTCGGCAGGTGCCAGGCGCGGTCGCCGAGCAGCGAGAGGATGGCGGGAACCACCATCATGCGGATGACGAAGGCGTCGAACAGTACTGCGGCGGCGAGTGCGAAGCCGATCATCTTGGCTGTGGTGTCGGGGGAGAGCATGAATGCGGCGAATACGCTGATCATGATGATCGCGGCGGAGGTGACTACGCGTGCGCCGTGACGGTAGCCGGTGATGATCGCGTTCTTGGTGTTCATGCCGTGCACGAACTCTTCGCGCATGCGGGTCACCAGGAAGACCTGGTAGTCCATGGCCAGGCCGAATACGACCCCGATGAGGAAGATCGGTAGGAACGAGATGATCGGTTGGGTGTGGCTGATCAGTCCGAAGTCGCCTTCTTGGAATATGGCGACGGTGACCCCGAAGGTGGCCAGGATGGAGAAGACGAATCCGACGGTTCCGATCAGGGGCACCCATAGCGATCGGAACACCAGAACCATGATCAGAAAAGCAAGTCCGATGACGACGATCAGGTAGGGGATGAGCGCGCTGCTCAGTTTGGCGGACAGATCCGAGGTGATCGCGGTCTGTCCGCCGACGTGTAGTTCGGCTCCGGCTCGCTCGGCCGCTGGTGCGAGGTCTCGGATCTGTTCCATAAGGTCGTGGGTAGCCTGCGCGGCGGGTCCACTGTTCGGGGTGACGCTGATCAGAGCTGCGCGCGCGTCGATGTCGGGTCGAGTGGTTCCGTCACCGGTCCAGGTGAGCTGTGCGGTGTTGGCGACGTTGGCGAGAGTCTTGATGCCCGCGACGGTTTCGTCGGCGGCCGCGTCGACGGTTCGACCTTCCTCGGCGTGTAGGACGACCAGTAATGGTCCGTTGATGCCTTCGCCGAATCCGCGCTGCAGCAATGTCTGCGCGGGGACTTCGTCCTCGCTGGTCAGTGAGAGGCCGAGTTCGAGTTTCGTGGCGGGGATGGCGGCGACGGCCAGGGCGAGCAGGCCTATGATAATGAACGGCAATGGTCGGCGAACCACGGTGCGGCCGAAGCGAACTCCGTTGGTTTCCGCGGTTTCCGACGGTTCGGCGTGTTTGATCCACGGGACGCGGGGCGCGAACGCGAACCGTCCGGCCGCGCCCAGAAGAGCCGGGATCAAGGTCAATGCTCCGAGGACCGCGATGACGACGGCGACGGCAGCGCCCAGACCCATCTGGGTGATGAGCGGAATCCCGACGACCATCAGTGCGGCGACCGCGATCGCCACGGTGAGTCCGGCGAACACTACCGCGGATCCCGCGGTACCGACCGCACGTCCTATGGCGTCTTCGGGGGTGCCGCCGCGGGTGAGCTCACTGCGGTAACGCGAGACGATGAACAGTGCGTAGTCGATGGACAGGGCGATGCCGAGCATCGTGACGATGCCGGTGGCGCTCTCGTTGATCGAGATCACCTCGGCGCTGAGGTTCAGCAGCATGATGGTCAGGCCCACGCCGACCAGGCCGGTGACGAGCGGGATGAACGAGGCGACCAGCGCGCCGAAGGCGATGATCATGATGACGAAGGCGACGACGAATCCGATCGCTTCCGCCTTTCCGCCTGCTTCGCTGACCTGCATGAGCGATCCGGTGGCCTCGACCTGCAGCCCGTTGCCGCGATTGCGGTCCAGGATCGAGGTCAGTGCGTCCTTCTGATCGGTGGTCAGGTCCATGATCTCGGTGTTCTGCCGGATCTGGATCAGGCCTACCTTTCCGTTGTCACCAAGGACCGAGGTGGCCAGTTCGGGCCGGGCCTGCGCCAGTGCCAGTGGATCGACGACCGTGCCCGGATCAGTCAGCTCCGGCAGTGTTCGCAGGTCGGAGACGAGTCTGTCGAGCTGGTCGCGGTGTGCGGCAAGCCCGTCATCGGCTGCGACCAAGACGCTGGTCGAGGCCCGCGACTGTTGTTCCATGACTGCGGGGAAATACTGCTCGACCTGTTCGGTCGCGGTGCCCGAGTCGGTTCCGGGAAGGCTGAAATCCTTGGCGAACTGGGGTTGCAGGGCGCTCATGAGGCTCGCCGCCGCGATCAGGGTGACGAGCCACGCGCTGATCACCCACCACTTCTTCCCGAACGAGAACCGGCCGAGCCGGAACAACAACGACGCCATCATGTGCCTTTCGCGTTGAAGAGAGAAGTTTCTGGTATCGAAGAACTACTGTTAGTGAGTACCAGATATTAGTGAATATCGTCGCTGATACGCAGCGCATCATGGGAGGAGGTTGTTGATCGCACAACGTGGATTCAGGCTTTGAGCAGCGCGGATGGTGACGCAGACCCATTGCGGTGAGTTCGGGCACATCGCCCGCCCGAGCGCCGAGTTCGCGTCTGTCGTCGCTCACCGGAAGGCGCACCGGCGTGCGGGTGCGCTGAGGCTGGCTATCTGTTAGCCGGTGCCATATGTTAGTAACTAACGTATCGGCAATAGTCGCCGCGCATGCGGCGGATATCGCCGATGGTGAGAGCGAGGAGGCTCGATGGTGGCACCGGCCGCCGGGAAGCGCAGTTCGGAAAACCTCAGTTTACGAGAGCGGCACAAGGTGCGCACCCGCGCCGCTATCCGATCGGCTGCCATGCGTCTGTTCGCCGAGCACGGCTATGGCCGCACGACGGTGGAACAGATCGCACGCGAGGCCGAGGTTTCGCACACCACGTTTTTCCGCTACTTCCAGACCAAGGAGCAGGTCGTCATCAGCGATGACCTCGATTCCGCGCGAGCTGCGGTGCTGGAGGCCCTTCCCGATGATTTGGGACATTTCGAGCTGCTTCGTCGGCTCATCACCGAGGGCTATCATCTCAGCCTTGCCGATGAATGGGCGAGCGATCCCGCGCGTATGCGGTTGATACGATCCGAGCCCGCGTTGCGCCTTGCCTACCAGTTGTATTCGGAGCGGGCGATCTCGGATGCGGCGCAGTTCTTCGCCGACTACACCGGACACGGCACCGACGATCTGGAACTACGGGTCTTCGTCGGAGTGATCGGTGGCATCATGTTCAACTTGGCGCAAGCTGTCGAAGACCCTCGTGATGAGAAGACGCTGTCGGACCTGTTGAGCGCGGTCGATCTCGTGGAGCGAGGATTACCGCTGTGACGATCGGGCCAGGACTTCGGCCTACCAGGTATTCGGCGGTTGTCCTGACCGCGGACCTGCTCGCTGGTCGAGCACCGCGATCAGGGTCGGCTCGGCGATGAACGACGACGTTGTTCAGGAGCGGGCTTGCTTGCGGCGTTGCCGAAGGGCGCGCATGGATACCTGTGATCCGCATCCGGGACTGCAGTAGCGCGCCGCGCGGTTGCGCGTGCGATCGATGAAACCGAAGTGGCACGGTGGATTGCAGCATGCCTTGATTCGCATCCAGTCTCCGCGCAATGCCGTCTCGGTCACCGCGGCGAGAACCGCGCCCAGGGTGCCGGGCACGCCGGCGGATCCAGCGGTGAGCTGCGCGGTTTCGGCGGTGACGATCGTTGTGAGGGGATAGCGCACACCGGCCCGCAGTAAGTACCGCTCCGCTTCGGCGATCCGAAAGTCGGCGATGTCCGGATCGCCGGCATGGGTGAGCAAGACCGTGACCAATGCGTCGCGGAGTTCCCGTGCGGCTGCCGCATCCGAGTCGGTGACCACCATGTCGGCTGCGAGCAAGTCCTGCTCGATCGCCCAATTCGCGAACTCCGCTGCCGTGCCGAAGATCTCGATGCGTCCCGCACCATCGGCTCTGGTGTTGACGAACCGCAACACCAGAGTGACAGCGTCGAGGCTCCGCTCCGGCGACCCTTGCTTCACGTCCACGCCCACACGATACCAACTCCATGGTTCCTCGCGGGTTTGATCACAACCCTTCGCGGCTGAACGTCTTGTTTGTTGCGTTCTAAACCGTTACAGTCGCAACATGACAAATGAAAACAGCATCTCGCCTGTCTGGTTCATCACCGGCGCTTCCTCGGGAATCGGGCGTGAACTCGTGCATCAGGCACTCGAAGCGGGAGAGGCGGTGGCAGCGGTAGCTCGACACATCGAGGCTCTCGGAGATCTGGGCGGATCCGACCGACTGCTGACGATCGAAGCGGACGTGCGCGACGAGGCGGCCGTAGCGAAGGCGGTCGAGCAGACGGTGGCTCGCTTCGGTCGCATCGACGTCGTGGCCAACAATGCGGGCTATGGACTCTTCGGCGCGGTCGAGGAGGCGGCCGACGTGCAGGCGCGGGCAATCTTCGACACCAATGTCTTCGGTGTGCTCAACGTGCTGCGCGCGGTATTGCCTGTTCTGCGAGACCAGCGGTCCGGGCACATCCTTCAGGGCTCGTCCTACTACGGCCAGACCGCAGACCCCGGTGTCGGCCTGCTGGCCGCGACGAAGTATGCCGTCGAGGGGCTGTCGGACGCGCTGGTGGCGGAGGTGGCTCCGCTCGGCATCCGTGTGACTCTCGTTCAACCGGGACTCACCGCGACCCCTTTCCTGGGCAATCTCGACACCGCCGCGGCAACGTACACCGACTACGACCAGACGGTTCGCGTTGTGCAACAGGCGATCCAGGCATTGCCCACATCGGCGTTCTCCGGCGTAGAACGCGTCGCCGCCGGCATCCGGACAGTCGTGGCCAGTGATAATCCGCCACGACGCCTCGCCCTGGGTGTCGCCGGTGCCGACAGCATGCGCAAGGCGCTGGCCGCGCGGATCGCCGTGCTCGACGAATGGGCGACCGTCACCGACATGGTCGATGCGTGAGGCCCCACGCCGGACTGTCTGAACGGGTTCGGCGCGGCTCGGAGTAGTCCCGCGGGGTGCGTGCGCCAGGGGATGGCATGCACGTCGCCATCCCCTGGCGGTCCTCGGTGGCGCCCTCGCACCGGGTGTTGTCCGTGAGGGGGGCGATCATCGCTTCCGAGTCGTCGGCGGTCGGGAAGAACAAGCGTCGGCCGGGGCTGCTGCCCTCGACCATGTTCACCGGTGATTCCGCCCGTATCCGAGCCGACGCCCATGCCGCGCCGGGCGGCTGCGCGATCAGCCATGTTTGCGGGCGCTGTTGTCGTCGGCTCGCAGCGCGGGACCGATCCATCGGCTCAGATAGGTGCGTAGGTCAGTATCGCGCTTCGGCGGCTCTGCGGGGGCTACGACCATGGAATGGATTGTTCGAAGCAGGAACTCGGCTAGTTCGTCGAGTCGTTGCCGATCGTATCCATCTGCGGCCCAGTCGATTTCGGAAGTCTCCAAAACCTTGCGGGTGTATACGATCACGTCGCGACGCAGTATCCGCCTGCCGAAGTAGTCAGCGGGGTCGTTGGCCAGGACCAATGCCAGCAGCGGCTCGTCGGGCAGGCGCTCGATGATGAGCGCCACCATCTCGGTGATCTGGTCGGCCACGTCGGTGATTCGCATGGTGGCTTCGATCTGCGCCATGAAACCGATCAACGCCACCTCGGCGGCGGCCGCGAACAACTCCTGCGTGCTCGCGAAGTACCGGTACACGGTCCGACGTGTGATCGCGAGTTCTTCCGCGATGCTTGACAGGGTTGTGTTGGCTGGACCGTGAATCTCGATGCAGCGCAACGCCGCATCGAGGATGCGCTTGCGCGCGTCGTTGTCGTCGTCGGGCGGCTGACCGCCCCAGCCCTTGCGTCCCATGTGACGGTTGACACCTCACTTCTGCTCGACTATCACTATACAAGATGCACATATCGTTGTTGTGTGTAATGACAGTCTGAGGGTGTAATAAGTGACCGAACTACAGATCCGGCGTACACGGTTCGACTTCGATGACGATGTCCCGTTCGTCTGGAACCCCGGGAATCCCGCGTTCTCGTTCTCGATGAACGCCACATCGATCATCGCGATCTGCTTCGAGAAGATGATCGTCGCGGCCGTGAAGGAGGCTCTGCCGCAGATCTCCGATACCGCCATCGCCGCGGAAGCCGACGCCTTTCTCCGTCAAGAGGCCCAGCATGCGCGCGCTCACCGCAGGCACATGCAGGCGTTGATCAAGACCTATCCGGGCCTGCAGGAGACCCTCGATACCGCGATCAATCATTACGACAACCTGACCGCCACCACCCCGTTGGCGTATCGGCTCGCCTACATAGCCGACCTCGAGGCGACCTTCACGCCTTCGATGAAACTGATGCTCGACAACGAGGCCCTGCTGTTCAAGGGGGGCGACGATCGCGTCGCGTCGCTGTTCCTGTGGCACTTCGTAGAGGAAGTCGAACATCGCAGCTCGGCGTTGATCATCTACGACGCCGTCGTCGGCAAGCCGTGGTACCGCGTGCGAGTCCTGCCTTCCGTCGTGAAGCACCTCGGCGAAGTCATATCGATCATCGCCAACGGAGTGAACGACAATGTCCCCGAGGGCGATCGCGGCGTCGACGCCGGGTCCATGATGCGAACCGTGCAGATGCGGCGGGCCGTACGTCGGTGGCTGCGTCTCGAAGCCCCGGATCCGAACGCAACGCGTCCGTCGTACGCAGGTATCCAGCGCAGAGAGAAGATCATCGCGGTGGTCAATGTTCTGTTGAGTCAGACACCCTTCCACAAACCGGCGAACTCGCCCCTGCCCGAATTCGCGGAGCGGTGGTTGGCCCGTTATCAGGCCGGTGACGACGTATGGCATTGGTACACATCGGAACTCGCAGGGAAAGACGGCAACCGTGGCTGAGCAGTGTAATCCCATCTTCGACTCGATTGCGCGATCACTGGGCGGGTTCAGTTGCCACGACGCAGCCGCAGTGGTCGATTTCCGGAATCCCTTCGGGCTGTCGAACTGGACCCTGCCGATTATCGAGTGGATGATGGTCCTCGGCGCGGTCCTGGCTTTGGTCCACGCCTTCCGTAGACTGCGCCGCGACGGCGACCCGACGAATCTGGCGCTGTGGTTCGCGCCGATCATCTACTCCCTGGTGATCGAGATACCGGAGTATTTTCCGAATATCTTCCATCTCGAAGACACTGTGGGCGTCATTTTCGCTCACAACGTTTTCACCGTCCAGTTTCTCTTCGACCGCCTGCCGCTCTACATCGTGGCGCTGTATCCCGCGCTCACCACGCTGGCCTACGAGATCGTGCGCAGCCTGGGTGTATTCCAGCGCCGACGAGGAATTCTGGTGGGCGCGGTGTGTGTCGGGTTCGTGCACCACGTGCTCTACGAGATTTTCGATCAGCTCGGACCCCAGCTGCGCTGGTGGGCATGGAACACCGACAACAAGACCAATCATCCGATGCTCAGTTCCGTCCCTATGACCAGCGTCTTCATGTTCGCCACGGTCGGGCCCGCGGTCGTGGTGTTTCTCGTCCGAATGCTGGTAACCCGTCGAGTCCAGCGCGGAATCCGCCCGGGGCGATGGCAACTCGTCCTGCGCACCGTTCTCGCCGGGATACTGGTTCCGGTTGGTGTCACCATCTTCAGCATGCCGTCTCAGATCTTCGGCGGCGACGACCCGAACACCGCTGCGCAAGCGTTCGTCTTGTCCCTGGAACTGGCTGTGGTCGCCGCGATCGCCATCCCGGTACTGAGTCGGCAGTGGCTCCTTTCACGACGTGGCGTCATCGACGGCATCGTGATCCCGAATCGATTCGTCGCCGCGTTCGGCGGTATCTATCTCGTCACCATGCTGGTGCTGTGGATCGGCGCGCTTCCCGACTACTTCGGTGCGACAGCGGGTAGGACAAGCGACGGCACGCCGACCGGCAACCTGCTCTACGCTGCCGTGTGTTTCGTCCTCGCCGCACTCTGCGTCGCGGCCGTCGCAGGCGTCACCGTGCACCGGACCACCGCCGAAAAGCGCCGGGCGCCCAGAGTGGAAGTGTGACCGAACCCCGCCGAGCGGGGTAGGGTTCCGCGTCCAGCGCAGCCGCAAGCGGGGGACTTGGCACATGTGGCATCTTTACACTTTTCCGTCGAGAAGGCCCTGGCCTCGGCACGCATCCCCAACCATCGGGGTGAGAACGCGGCAGAGCCCCACTCGACAAATCGAGCCAGCGCCGACGATGAAGAGCGGACGTTGCTGGATGCGGTGGTCGTCACCGGCGCGGCCATATGACCAGCCCGGCAGGCCGAACCGATGGACTCAACTCGGCCCGACGCGCAGGGGGACCGTGCCGAGTTGCACCACGTCAGTGCGGTACAGGCGATGGCGTGCGGTTGAAGGATCACACCGGGGAGCAGCATGCGCGCGTCGCGCGCATGCTGCTCCGACCCGCAAGGTGAGGTGCGACCCGCCAATCCCCGCACGATTTCGGGGATACGTCCACGCGCGGTCCGCGACGTCAACGCTTCGGAGTGCGAGCGCGCGAGCGCGGTTGCTTCCACTGCTCGTACGGCCATCCGGGATCACGTAGATCGCGTGGCATCGGAAGCAGTGCGGGAAGCTGCGATGCCTACACCACCGAGCATCTCCTGGTAGCGCAGGAGTTCCGTTCGGCGCAAATGCTGGCTGCGGCATTGATCAGCGGCCGCGGTGGTTCGGCATTGGTCCGCCAGGTCGGCGTGCTGATTGCCGATTCGTATCAGGTCGTGGCGCTATCTATTCCGGACCATCCCGACGAGTACATCGCGGACCTGAGTATCGCCGCCCAGCGCAAACTCGGCAGACTACACGCGGAGGTCGGTCGAGTATTCGATTCGCGTACGTTGTGTCTGCTTGGTGCCGGAGGCGGCACCCTCGTCATTGCCTGCGGCGGCGACGTCGAAATCGCCTTATGCGCAGCAACATTGGATAGACTCTGCGGAGGCAGCGAGGGGACAGCTCACCGCTGCCGTGGTAGTAAGCGAGCTGGACCGGATACCCGAATCGGCCGCCCAGGCCCACGAACTGCTCGCTTTCGTCGAGGCCAGTGGGCGTGCTCCTGGTGTGTACTATTTACCCGATCTCGACGTCGAATACCAGATCGCGCGCGACGATTCGGCCACGCGCCGGATCGCGAACATGCTGGATTCGCTCGAGGACCACGCCGAACTCCTCGATACCGTACGTGCGTACCTGGCCAATGACATGAGCCGGCGGCGTACGGCGCGCCGACTTTACGTTCACCCCGACACGGTCGACCATCGGTGACGTCGTGTAGCGCGGCTGACGTGACGACCGCTGCTGGCCGATCTGCCGAGTAGTAATAGGTTTGTTGGCCTACGACCACGAGGGCAATCGCCGGAACACGGGTGTCAGTGGGGGCATCACGTCGTCACGCGTGGCGGCGTATGTCGTTGATAGTCCGTATGTTTCGGCATGGAATAGAGGACATCGGGCGGCGCCGGTCCGGAGGAATCCGGGCGACGATGATTCATCCCCTCGCCTCTGCGGGGACGCCGGTCCATGGTCTCGGGCTTGCCGTTCCTCGGTGCGGAATTGTGTCGCCACAGACCCTGCTAGCGTGCGGTACATGACGAGCAATCGAGGTGGGAGACCTCGAAGCGACCGGGCGCATCGGGCCATACTCGACGCCACGCGTGATCTGCTCGCCGAGAGTGGCTACGACAATTTGACTATCGAAGGTATCGCGGGCCGTGCCGGGGTCGGACGCCCCACAGTCTACCGGCGGTGGTCATCGAAGGCGGCGATCGTCGCCGAGGCGGTCACTGCCGGGGTGTTGAATACCGAGATTCTTCCGCTGCCGGATACCGGTGACATCGCAGCTGATCTGGCCACCTGGTGGGACGGTCAGATCCAGTTGGTCAGAAATCCGCGCGTTGCCGCCATGGTGCGCGGCTGGGCTCTCGCGTCCGCGGAGAGTGCCGTTGATGCTGATCGCCTCTACACGCTGATCACCGGGCCGCTGCGGCAGGCGTTGACGCAACGGATTGCGACCGCGGTCCAACTCGGCCAGATCCGCTCGGATGTGCGGTTGGACATGATCGCCGAGACTCTTTTCGGTGTGGTGCTCTTTCGGGTACTGACCGGCACTACCCACGATCCGGCAGGTCACGTCATCGATTCACTTCTGCGCGGAATCGAATCGCGCTGATCCGTTGATCCCGCCGTTGGGTGGACATTTCGGCCGCCGAAGGAATCGTTACACAATGTATTGAAACTTGCGGCGCGTGACGCTAGGCTCTCCTGCGGCTGGTGTGGCACAGGTCTCATGCGATCAGGTGCCTCGAGTTCGGTCACAGCGAGAGATCGCTTCGCCCAGTAGTCGACCTCCTGTGCGCTTTGCAGTCTCGACTTGTGGTCGCCCCGGACATAGGCGCTGGGTCTCGCAGTCGAAGTGCCTGTCAGCTGTTCGCCGGATCCGCCGTCGAAGACGCGAGGGCTGCTGTGGCCTCCGAGTGACTGAGAGCAGCCGCCGCTGAGAACGAAAGACATAGGAGCCTGAATATGGGAGCACGAGGTGTCGCCGGATTCGCCCGGCCACAGCTGTCGGAGTCACGGCGACTACCGGGCGGTTACCCAGCTGTGCCATCGCATTCGCTGTTCCGATAACGGCTACTTCGGTCACGTGCCGCGCAATCCATCTCGGTGTATCCGCATCGAGGTGACGATGACCACGAGACCGCGCTTCGAGGTTCGGCATCCGCTGGTATGCCAACCGTCTTTCGACGATAAATCGACGATCCGAGTCGGACCACAGACGATGGCCAAGAGATCAAGGTTTTGATGACACAACGATATTCGGGACGGCTCGCGTGGGTCTCTCGTTCGGCAACCGGCCCGTTGCAGGCGGTAGGCGGGCTGTTCGCCATGTCCGCGGATACTGTGCGCTTCGCCTTCCGGAGACCCTTTCAGACCCGAGAGTTCCTGGAGCAGTCCTGGTTCATCGTGCGCGTCTCGCTGGTACCGACGCTGTTGGTGGCCATCCCGTTCACAGTGCTGGTCAGCTTCACGCTCAACATCCTGCTGCGCGAACTCGGCGCGGCGGACCTCAGCGGGGCCGGCGCGGCCTTCGGGACAGTGACCCAGATCGGACCGATGGTGACCGTGCTGATAGTCGCGGGCGCCGGTGCGACGGCGATGTGTGCCGACCTGGGCTCGCGCACGATTCGCGAAGAGATCGATGCGATGCAGGTCCTGGGTATCGATCCGGTGCAGCGACTGGTAACACCGCGCGTACTGGCCTCCGGGCTCGTCGCGCTGCTGCTGAACAGTCTTGTGTGCCTGATCGGGATCGGCGGAGGCTACGTCTTCTCGGTCTTCGTTCAGGATGTCAATCCGGGTGCGTTCGCATCGGGCATCACCCTGCTGACAGGACTCGACGAAGTAGTCATCTCCTCGGTGAAGGCACTGCTGTTCGGTCTCGTCGCGGGTCTGGTGGCCTGCTATCGAGGGCTGATCGTGACGGGTGGTGCGAAGGCTGTCGGAAACGCGGTCAACGAGACCGTCGTATACGCGTTCATGGCGCTGTTCGTGATCAATGTCGTCGTCACGGCGATCGGCATCCAGTTGACGGCCAGGTAGGGGCGAACCGATGACATTGACAGCACGATATCCACGCGTGGTTCTTCGGATTCGCAAACCCGTAATGGGCCTGAGCGGCATCGGCGATCACGCACTCTTCTACTTCAAGGCGTTGGCGTCCGCGCCTTCCGCGGCATGGCGCTATCGACGTGAGACTATCCGCCTGATCGCCGAGATCAGCATGGGCAGCGGTGCTTTGGCAGTCTTCGGCGGCACGGTCGTCATCGTCGGATTCTTGACGCTGGCCACCGGCGGCACATTGGCGGTGCAGGGGTACAGCTCGCTCGGAAATATCGGCATCGAAGCGCTGACCGGCTTCCTGTCTGCGTTCATCAACGTCCGGATCTCGGCACCGGTTGTCGCCGGGATCGGGTTGGCGGCGACCTTCGGTGCGGGCGCGACCGCCCAACTCGGCGCGATGCGCATCAACGAGGAGATCGACGCACTGGAGTCACTCGCGATCGAGCCGATCGCCTACCTGGTCGGCACGAGAATCGTCGCGGGCATGATCGCCATCACCCCGCTGTACGCGCTCGCGGTGGTGGCCTCGTTCATCGCCAGCCGGTTCACGACCGTGGTGTTGCTCGGGCAGTCACCGGGGTTGTACGACCACTACTTCTCGACCTTCCTGAATCCGATCGACCTGGTGTGGTCGTTCGTGCAGGCCATCCTGATGGCGTTGACGATCTTGCTCATACACACCTATTACGGATTCTTCGCCAGTGGAGGCCCGTCCGGTGTCGGCATCGCCGTCGGCAACGCGGTGCGGACCTCGCTGGTCGCGGTCGTGTCGGTGACATTGCTGGTCTCGCTGGCGGTCTACGGCGCCAACGGCAATTTCGACCTCTCCGGATAGGCGAACCAGATGACATCCAATGTGACGCGCCCCGTGGCCGGACTGCTGTCCCTCGCGACCGGTGTCGTGATTGTTGTGACGGCCGTGATCATGTTCCGTGGCGGGTTCACCGACACCGTTCCGGTAACCGTGCTCTCGCAGCGGGCCGGACTGGTCATGAACCCCGACGCCGACGTCAAGATGCGTGGTGTCACCGTCGGCAAGGTCAAGACTGTCAACGAACGATCCGACGGATTGGCCGAAATCGAACTCGCCATCGATGAGGACAAGCTGGCGAGGATCCCGGCCAATGTGTCGGTAGACATCGCCTCGACCACTGTATTCGGTGCGAAGTACGTCCAGTTCATCGCGCCGGACAAGCCCGATACGCGCCATCTGTCGGCCGGGCAAGTTGTTCGAACAGACCATGTCACAGTCGAAATCAACACAGTCTTCCAGCAATTGACATCTGTGCTCGCGCAGATCGAGCCCGAGAAGCTCAACGAGACCCTCGGTGCCATCGCCGCCGCCACCAATGGACACGGCGAGAAGGTAGGGCAGATGCTCAGCGACCTGGAGGAATTCCTGGCGAAACTGGAACCAGGGCTGCCCGCGCTGAACAACGACCTGGAGCTCGCACAGCCCGTGCTGCAAACCTACGCCGACTCCGCGCAACCTCTCATCGACACCGTGGGCAATGCCGCGGCGATCAGCCGGACCGTGGTGGAGGAAAAACAGAATCTCGACGCTCTGCTGGTCGGTCTGATCGGTTTGGCCGACACCGGAAACCGCGTACTCACGGCCAACAGGTCGAGTCTGGCGACCACTTTGGATCTGCTGGTTCCGACGACGTCGCTGACCAACGAGTACCGCGAAGGCCTGACATGCGCACTGAACGGTTTCGCGTGGCTGGCCGAGGCGCCGACACCCCCGGTGCCCGGGTTGGGCCTGAACGTCAACTTTCTGTGGGGCGTCGAGCCGTATCGATACCCGAAGAGTCTGCCGAAGGTCGCCGCCACCGGCGGTCCGCAGTGTTCGATGCTGCCGGTGCCGTATGAGACGCGTCCTCCCTTCGTGGTGGCCGACACCGGGCACAACCCCTTCGAGGAGGGAAACCCGACCGTGAAGCTGAACATCGATACGTTGCCGGAAGCGTTGTTCGGGGTGCCGACAGTACCGACCGCCGAACAGACCCCGGCCACCCCGAACGGTGGGCCGCGATGAAGCGCCGTGACGCACCGTTGCTGAAGTTCGGTGTGTTCGCCGTCGTGATGGTGGTGGCGTCCGGCTTCCTGGTGTTGGTGTTCGGGCAGTACCGCAGCGGCGACACCGCCGAGTACTCCGCGATCTTCACCGACTCGTCGGGGTTGCGTACAGGTGACACCGTGCGGGTCGCCGGTGTCGAAGTCGGCAGAGTCCACGAGGTGTCGTTGCGCGACGATCATCGGGTTCGTGTCGAGTTCGATGCCGATCGCACGGTCGCGCTGACCGGCGGCACCAAAGTGTCGGTCCGCTACCTGAATCTTGTCGGCGACCGATATCTGGAACTGATCGAAGGCCCGGGATCCACCGAAATCCTTGCCGCCGGAACGGAGATACCGGTGGAGCGGACGGCGAGCGCGCTGGATCTGGATCTACTGCTCGGCGGCTTGAAACCGGTTATCAGAGGCCTCAACGCACATGATGTCAACGGGTTGACCTGGTCGCTGTTGGAGATCTTGCAGGGCAAACAGGGCACGCTCAACTCACTGCTGTCCAAGACCTCCTCCTTCACCGCGACGCTGGCGAGCAACAGCGACGTGGTGGAGCGGCTGATCGATCACCTGAATACGGTCATGACCACTCTCGCCGAGGACGGTGTCCAGTTCTCGGGCTCGATCGACCGCCTCGAACAATTGGTCACTCAGCTCGCACACGAGCGCGACCCGATCGCCGCGGCGATCGGGGCCCTCGCCCAGGGCACCGCGACGATCGCCGATCTACTCACCCAGGCGCGGCCGCCGCTGGCCGGGACCGTCGACGAGTTGTCCAGATTGGCGCCGTTGCTCGATCAGGACAAGGACCTGCTGGACAGAGCGCTGCAACGGGCACCGGACAACTACCGCAAACTCGTGCGCACCGGCGCCTACGGCAATTTCGTCCAGTACTACATCTGTTCCATCGCGGTCCGGGTGAGCGGACTCGACGGCGAGGTGGTCGTGCTGCCCGTGGTCGAGCAGACAACAGGAAGGTGCACCCCGTAGTCATGCTGCAATATCGCGGTACGCATCTGGCGCGACACGGACTGATCGGAATGGTTCTGATCAGCTGCGTCATCCTCATCGGAGTCCAGAGCCAAAAAATCATCGACTGGGCCACCACTATCCGATACGAGGCGGTCTTCGCCGAGGCAGGCGGGCTCGGGGTGGGCGACGATGTCATCGTCTCCGGCGTCAAGGTCGGAAGAGTCGCCGAGGTGTCGCTGAAAGGGGGTGACGCTCACGTCGTCTTCAGCGTCGACGATGGTGTCGAACTCGGTGAGAACACCTCCGCCCACATCAAGACCGGGTCCCTGCTCGGGAAGAGAGTGTTGACGCTTGTCTCGGACGGCGGGGGCGCGTTGCGGCCGCGCAGTGTCATCCCGGTCTCACGGACATCCTCGCCCTACTCGTTGACCGATGCGGTCGGCGAACTGGCGACGAATGTCGGTGAGACAGATACCGAAGTGCTCAACGAGTCGCTGGACATGCTCGCGGCAACTCTCGATCAGATAGCGCCCCAGCTCGGCCCGGCCTTCCAAGGTCTGACCGACCTGTCGCGTTCGATCAACAGCCGTGACGAATCGCTGCGGAGCCTGCTGAGCTCGACCGCCGAGGTCACCGGGGTCCTGTCCGAACGCAGTACGCAGCTCAATGCGTTGATTCTGGGCGCTAATTCTCTGCTGGAGGTCTTGAACGAACGCCGTCAGGCGATCGTGGATCTATTGGCAAACACCGCCGTGGTGGCCGAACAGCTGTCAGGCCTGGTGGCCGACAACGAAGCGGAATTGGCGCCGACGCTGGACCGACTGAATTCCGTGGTGGAGATGCTGGAGAACAACCGCGACAACATCGGGGCCGCGTTGCCCGGACTGGCCAAGTTCGCCCTCACCCAGGGGGAGTCGGTGTCCAGTGGACCGTATTACAACGCCTACGTCGCGAATCTCCTACCCGGTGCAATGATCCAACCCTTCGTGGATGCGGCGTTCGGGTTGCAGCCGACGCCATCCACCTCGATACCGCAGTCGGAGCCGCCGCGATGAAACGACATCGGATACTACCGATCATCGCAGCGGTGCTGGTGGTGACCGCGGTTGCCGCGGGGACCGTGGTCGGCTGGAAGGCCGTCTTCGGTCCGTACACCATCCGCGCGGTCTTCGCCTCCGCCACCGCCATCTACGACGGTGACGACGTCAGAGTGGCGGGTGTGCGAGTCGGTTCCATCGCCGCTATCGAACCACGCGGTGCGACAACGGAAATCACTCTCGAAGTCGATCGGGACATTCGGATACCGGCCGATGCCAAGGCGGTGATCGTGGCACAGAGCCTGGTCGACTCCCGCTACGTACAGTTGACGCCGTCCTATCGCTCGACCGGGCCGACCTTGAACGACGGTGCTGTCATCCCGCTGGAGCGAACGGCGGTGCCCGTCGAATGGGATGAGGTCAAGACCCAGCTGACGCGCCTGGCCACCGAGTTGGGGCCGGATAGCACTCTGGTCTCCAGTTCGGCGGGCAGGGTCATCGAGAGTGCCGCGAACGCGCTCGAGGGCAACGGCGACAAACTGCGCCAGACCTTGGCTCAGTTGTCCGGAGTCGGGCGGATATTGGCCGACGGCAGCGGCGATCTGGTCGAAACCATCCGAAATCTCCAACAGTTCGTGACCACATTGCGTGACAGCAAAGAGCAGATCGTCCAATTCCAGAACCGTCTTGCCACATTGACCAGCGTCCTCAACGAGAGCAGGTCCGATCTCGATGCCGCTCTGACGAATCTGTCTGTCGCGGTCGGCGAAGTTCAGCGGTTCGTCGCCGCGAATAGAGACAAGGCGAGTGAGCAGGTCCAGCGGCTGGCGAACGTCACCCAGAATCTGGTGGACCATCGCAAGGATCTGGAACAGGTGCTGCACATTTTCCCGACCAGTATCGCGAATTTCTACAACATCTATCGGCCGGATACCGGCACCGAGGCGGGCGCGTTCGCGTTGAACCAGTTCACGAATCCGGTGCAATTCGTGTGTTCGGCCATCGCGGCGGTCGGCAACGCCACCGCGGAGGAAGGCGCTCGCAAATGCCGGGAGTATCTGGGACCGGTTCTCGGACTGATGAGCTTCAACTACCTGCCCTTTCCCCTCGATCCGATCACGGGCCCGGCGGCGCCGCCGGAGAACCTGATCTACACCGAATCCCGTCTCATTCCACCGGCCGTGAACACCCACGGCGTGACGCCCCCGACACCGCAGAGCCTGCTCGACATCTTGTTCCCCGGAAGGCGCCCAGCATGAGCGGTAAGCGATCGAGCATGTCGTGGCGTCGCAGTACCTTTCTCCTCAGCCTATGCGCGACGATGAGCGCGGCGGGATGCGGCTGGCAGGGCGTCGAGTCGTTGCCGTTGCCGGGAGCCGATGGCCGCGACGGCGACGCGACGAAGGTCACCGTCGAGATGGCCAATGTCGGTACGCTCGTATCGAACTCGCCGGTATTGGTCGACGATGTCGTGGTCGGCAGCGTCGCGGCGATCAGAGTGGCGGGATGGCACGCCGAGGTCGACGTCTCGATCCGCGGCGACGCCCCGGTCCCCGCAAATGTCGTGGCGACGGTCGGACAGACCAGTCTGCTCGGCTCCAGCCACCTCGCGCTGAACACCCCGGCCGGGGCCGCCCCGGCCGGCCGACTCGAATCCGGGGCGCGGATCCCGCTCAACGACTCCTTCACCTACCCCTCCACAGAGCAGACCCTGGCCTCGCTGTCGGTAGTGGTCAACGGCGGCGGGCTGGGACAACTCGGCGACATCATCGCCAATCTGAACGACGCGTTCGACGGTCGGCAAGAGCAAGTCGCCACGCTGATCACCCGGCTCGACACCTTCATCGGCACCCTGGACGCGCAACGCGATCGCGTCATCGGCTCGCTTCGAGCGCTGGACCAACTATCTGCCATCTTCGCCGACCAGCGCGATGTCACGACCGACGCACTCCGGCGTTTGCCGTCGGCGTTGGATGTCCTTCTGCAACAACGGCCGAATCTCACCGCCGCGCTGGACCGGTTGCGAGCATTCAGCGATACCGCCACCTCGGCCGTGGACGAGGTCAAGGACGACCTGCTGACCAATCTGCGCAACCTGGAGCCGACGCTGAAGGCCGTGGCCGACGTCGGGCCCAAACTCGACATGGCCCTCGCCTACGCCACGACGTTTCCCTACGACCAGAAGACGATCGACCGAGCCGTGCAGGGCGACTACATCAACCTGTTCGCCACAGTCGACCTGACAGTGCCGCGAATGCGGCGGGAAATACTGCTCGGCACGCCGTGGGCAGATCCCACCGCGGTCGTGCAGGCGGCGGTCGGTGATCCGGGCTACGCACGCCAGACACGCAACCCGCTCGGCGTCGGGATCGAACCGTCGCCTTCCCCGCCGGTCAACGGAGGTCGCTGATGCTGCTGTCTCGCTTCGTACGATTCCAGTTGGTCATCTTCTCGGTTCTGTCGGTGATCGGGCTCGTGACCATGGCCACCGTCTATATGCACCTGCCGAGGCTGGTCGGAGTCGGAACGATCAGTGTCTACGTCGATCTGCCCGCCAGCGGCGGGTTGTATCGGTTCGGCAACGTCACCTACGGCGGCGTCGAGGTAGGCAAGGTCACCGCTGTCGAACTGACCGACGACGGTGTCCGCGCGAGACTCGAGATCGACGACTCCCGTCAGATCCCCGCTGATCTGGAAGCCCGGGTGCGCAGCGTATCCGCGGTCGGCGAGCAATATGTCGACCTTCGACCTCGCACCGACAAACCGCCCTATCTGCGAGACGGCTCGATCATCGCGGCGACCGACACGTCGATACCCCAGCCGGTCGGCCCCATGCTGGACAAACTCAGCGCCATGATCGGCACCATCCCGAAGGACAAACTGCACGAAGTTCTTGATGAGATGTTCAAGGCTGTCAACGGCGCGGGCTATGACCTGAACTCCTTGATGTCATCGGCCGAGACTCTGGCGGCACGGCTCGACGAGGTCGGCGACACCTCCAGGATCTTGTTCGAGGACTCGCAACCGCTGCTGGATTCGCAGGTACGAACCCTCGACGCCATCCAGGTCTGGACACGCAGCCTGGCTGGTGTCACCGGACAGATCGTGGCCGACGATCCCCAGGTACGCAGCCTGTTGCAGACCGGGCCCGGCTTCGCCGAGCAGACCTCGCGGCTGTTGGAATCGGTGGAACTGACATTGCCCATTCTTCTTGCGAACCTCACCACGGTCGGTCAATTGGCGGTGACCTACAATGCGGGTCTCGAGCAGCTACTGGTGTTGTTGCCACCCGGAATCTCCATAATCCAAGCCGTTCAGCCCATCAACAACGCCTCCGGACTCGGTCTCGGCGACTTCAGGCTCGGCGGCATCTCGAACCCGCCGGCTTGCACTGTCGGGTTCCTGCCACCGACGGCGTGGCGCTCGCCCGCCGACACCACGACCATAGACACACCCGACGACCTGTACTGCAAACTGCCCCAGGATTCGCAGATCGCGGTCCGCGGCTCACGCAATATCCCTTGCCAGAACAATCCGGGCAAAAGAGCGGCGACGGCGGAATTATGCAATAGCGAAGAACAATTCGTACCTCTGGCCACCGAGCAACCGCTGATCGGACCGTACCCCGCCGATCCGGGCCTCGAAAGCCAGGGAGTGCCCTCGGATTCCCGCCCGTTCCCGAATCCCGACGGCGGCGCACCGGTGGCGCCCGCTGCCACCGGACCGGCTGTCGGCTCCACCCCGACGATCGGCACCGCCCGATACGACCCGCGGACCGGCAGCTACCTGGGGTCGGACGGCAGGCTCTACCAGCAGGGTGACCTCGCGACGCCTGCGGGCAAGCCGTGGACGGACATGCTGCCGCACTGACAGGACACGAATGATTCGGCCGGCGCGGCTATTCCGACTCCGCCCACCACATCTGCACGCGATCGATATCCTCCGAGGAACCGACAGAATGAAACATCCCGAAAGTAGTGACGAAGTCGCTACCGCAAGCGATTGCGACCAGACATCCGAACCATCGGCCCGGCGGCTGCAACTTGAAGTGGAAGAAGCCGAGGCAGAGGTCGCCGCAGCCGAAGCGGCTTCCGAAGCGGCTCGCGCCCGTGTCAAGGCGGCCCGACTGCGGCGACAAGCCGATGCGCGCGCGGCCGTGCCGTCCCCGGCCGTGGGTACTCCCCGGTCTGTCGACGCTCGAACGGTCCCGCCCACGAACGCTTCTGATGCCGCCGAAGTCGTCGACGGCGGACCCTCTGCGGGTTCGACGTCCAACGACCTCGATCCCGACGATATCTCGCACGCTGGTCGCCGGTCATCCGGTCGGCGCGGCTTCGCGGCGCGCCGACCGGGCCGCAGAGAGATAGCGGTAGTGGCCGTCGTCGCTATCGCGGGAGCCTTCGCCCTCACCGGTTACACTGTCTGGCGCCATCACGACGTAGCCGACAAGGACAGGCAAACCGCGGAGTTTCTGGCCGCCGCTCGCCAAGGCGTGGTCGCGCTCACCTCGCTCGACTTCAACAATGCCGATCGAGATGTCCAACGCGTGCTCGACAACTCGACAGGGACCTTCCGCCAGGACTTCCAGAATCGCGCACAGGATTTCACCACCGTCGTTCGGCAATCGCAGGTGAGCACACAGGGCACGGTGAACGAGGCGGCGGTGGAGTCGATGACCGGTGACTCGGCCGTCGTCCTCGTGGCCGCAAGCTCCCAGGTCACCAATTCTGCCGGAGCACAACAGGAACCGCGTACCTGGCGTCTGAGTGTGACGGTGGCGCGGGACGGAGACCGTATCAAGATGTCGAAAGTCGAGTTCGTAGCGTGAACACCTCTACCGTCGAAGACCACGCGGTGCAGCATGCCGACAACGAAAAAAGCCTGGTCGCCGTAGAATCCGAGAATCCGAAATCCCCGCCTACCCGGAGTCGTGCGGCGCGCGAGATCGTGCGGATGACCCGGTTCGTGCGTCGTGAACTGAGGATGGCGATCCTGGTGGCAGTGCTGATCGCCGCCACGGTATCGGCGGCATCGGTGTGGTTCACGCAGTATCGGCAGGACAGTCGGGTCGACGAGACGGCCGCGCGGTCCGCCGTCGATGCGGCTGCCACCGGCACGGTCGCTCTGCTGTCCTATGCACCCGATACCATCGACCGTGACTTCGCCTCCGCCAAAACGTATTTGACGGGCGATTTTCTCGGTTATTACAGCCAGTTCACCCAGCAGATCGTCGCACCCGCGGCCAAGGAGAAGTCCGTCAAGACGACTGCGGTCGTCGTACGTTCGGCGGTCCGTGAGTTGCGGCCGGACTCGGCCGTCGTCTTGGTATTCATCAACCAGACGACGACGAGCGCCGACAAACCCGACCCGGCGATGACCGCGAGCAGTGTGCGGGTCACGTTGGCGCGCCTCGACGACCAGTGGCGGATCTCGTCGTTCGAACCGGTCTGATTCTCGACGAGCTCGTTTCGGGCGTTCGCGTGGTCGGTGTTGGAATGTTGCAACAGTAGTAGTTGTATTCCGACCGCCAGTGAGAGTGTCACGCCGACAGGAACGGGATGCCGAGTAACAGTGGTGGAGTGACGCATACGGCCATTTCGATGGTTGGGTGTAGTAGGTGTTTCATGAGCCCGTTGAGCCCGTGGAGCGGGTGACGCTGTGGTGTGGCCACCGCTATCCAACTCGAGACCTCATCTATGGGCAGTCCGCCCGGGCGGGCCGAGTCCGCTCGGCGGGGCACACCCGCGGAGTCGAGGTAGGTGGAGAACCCGATGGTACCCGGGGCCGCGGGGACTTCGTGGCGGGCGCCGGGCGCGATGATGGCCAAACTGGGTGAGCGCGGTGTGCCCGGCCGCGTCGGTCAGCTCAGCCGTCGAGCCCGAGTTGGTGGGGTGTCCCTATGTTCTTCGCAAGTCGAGGGTCGCGCGCCAAGGGAGACCAGGAGACGGGGTGGCGGGTGGTACCGGCGCCGGTTGCTGCGGATCGGCAGCCGCGGTGGCATGCCCGGCGATCACCGCGAATGCCAGGGCCAGGGTTGATCCCACGATTGGTCGTGCTGGCGTTCAGGCCACTTTGCCTACGCCGATCGTACGGTCGGGCCGGTGTCAGAGAACCGAAACGGGTGCGGTCCGAGCGCTGACGTGTTCGGGAGCGTAGCCCGTGAAAATGATATTTTCAATCCGCTGCGTCTCGAAATCTTCATGCCCTTCCGGGACCGCCTCAACTGCCTGCGGCACAACCTCTGTCGCCCAGCGCTCGGGCGAGGAGATCGCGAGCGGCAACGAGAACATGACCGTGACCGGTCGGGCTGCGGCGTGATCGGCACGTACAACGGTTACTACGCGGGGGACATTCCGCGGCTCCGAGGTGGTGCAGCGGGTGCCACAGATCGTCCGGAGTGCCCGCCCCGATCGGGGAGCGGAAATCGACGTTCGCAAGAGCCGCCGCGAGCCCGAAGTATCAGTGCTCTCGCGTCGCCGGTGGCGGCGTGGCGTGTGGTGATACGCGGATCAGTCGCTCGCCGAATCTGTCGGTGAGTGTCGTGTCGAGTTCGTCGTCGGTGATTATGTGGTCGACTTCCTCGGTTCCGGCGATTCTGGCGAGTGCGCGGCGGCCGAGTTTGGAGCTGTCGGCGACGACGATGGTGGCGGCTGCGGCAGTGATCATGGCGCGTTTGAGCGGGACTTCGAGGGTGTTCATATTGGTGATTCCGGCCATGGGGTCGATAGCGTCGGCGCCCAGGAACGCCCAGTTCGCGGTGTAGTCGCCGAGGAAGGTGATGGCGTGTTCACCGACGAGGGTGAACACCGAGCCCAGGAGTTCGCCGCCGGTGACCAGCAGCCGGGTCTCGGGCAGCCCCGCTACATATTTGGCGATGCGCAAGTCGTTGGTGATCACGGTCAGCCCGGTCCGGCGGCGCAGTGCGACCGCGATCTCGTAGGTGGTCGAGCCGCTGTCGAGGATGACGGTGTCGCCGTCGCCGATGAAGTCGACCGCCGCCCGCGCGATGGCGGATTTCGCGTCCAGTCGTTCGTTCTCCTTCATGGCGTAGGGCAGTTTCGCGGTGACTCCGTGGGTCGCACGGGCGCCACCGTGGGTGCGTTGTGCCTGGCCGGAACGCGCGAGTGCGTCGAGGTCGCGTCGGATGGTCGAGGTGTCGACGCCCATCTCGTCGGCGAGTGGTGGTGGCGCAGGCGGGTATCGCGCCGATGCTTTCGCCGGAGCATGTTCAGGCGTGGATCGATGTGGTGGATGTGAATTTGATCGGTGTGCTGAACGCGGTGCATGCGGCTCTGCCTTATCTGAAGGAGGGTGGGTCGGTGATCGCGACGGGTTCGGCGGCGGCGTTCATGCCCAACGAGCAGGTCGCCAATCCTGGTTCGGATCCGGGTGGTTCGGGTTATATCGTTGCCAAGCAGGGGCTTTCGGCGTATATGCACGAGTTGGCGCGGGCGTTGTCGCCGAAGTCGATTCGGGCCAATGTGGTGCATCCGACCAATGTGGATACCGCGATGTTGCAGTCGGATGCGATGTATCGTTCGTTCCGTCCGGATCTGAAGAATCCGACCCGGGAGGATGCGGTGGTGGCTTTCCCGGTGCAGCAGGCGATGCCGATTCCGTGGGTGGATGCGGTCGATATCAGTAATGCCGTGGTGTATCTGGCGTCGGACGAGTCTCGTTATGTGACCGGTTTGCAGTTACGTGTCGATGGTGGCTCGTATCTCAAGTCACACGCCTACCACCCGTAGCTGCTGGCTGACCGAAGGCGCGGTTCCGGCAGACCAGATCGAGACCATCTGCCAGGCAATCCTGTCGTGCCCCGAGCGCGCAATTATCGAACTGTGATCGACCGAGGAATCATCTATGACTGAAAACAACGTTCCGAGCGCGCTGGGGACCAAAGGTTGCCCCATCGTTTTCGAGCGTCACAGCAAGGGTTTTCGTGACTCGGTAGACGAGCGGACCAAAGAATTGCACAGCAAGTGCCCGATCGCATGGTCGGACTCCTACGGGGGCTACTGGGTGGCCAACGATATGCCGCAGGTCTTCGAGGTCGCCCGCCAGCCCGGCCTCCTGTCGAGTGACTACGATGCGAAGGGAGAGCGGAAGGGCTATCAGGGAATTCAGATTCCAGGCCAGCCCGGCACGAGGGGGCGAAGTGGATTCATCGAGATGGATCCGCCGGAACAGCAGGACTTTCGCAAACAGTTGAACCCTCATCTGTCCCCTGCCGCGGTCGCGCGTTGGGTGCCCGTGATCGATGAACTCACCCGGGCGTGCCTCGATGAGGTCATCGAATCGGGCCGTATCGATTTTATCGACGACCTCGCCAATATCGTGCCTGCCGTGCTGACGATGGGTCTGCTCGGGATGCCTCTGGCGGACTGGGACGTGTACTGCGAGCCGGTTCACGCGTCGGTGTATACGGATCCGACATCGCCGGAGATCTTCGATGTGGTCAGGCGCCTCGCCGAGTCCGACAAACATCTGAGCAGTTGGATCGAGAAGATTCGGGAGGAACCGCGACCGGGACTGATCCATGCGCTGAACACGCTCTCGATCGACGGTGAAGAGATGGTTCCCCACGCGGATGTTCTGGGGTCGTGCAAGCTGCTGATCGGTGGCGGATTCGATACGACCACGGCGTTGACCGCTCATTCACTGGAGTGGCTCTCGCAACATCCCGACCAACGCGAGGAACTGCGCCGCAACCTGGACACGATGCTGGATTCGGCGACCGAGGAGTTCTTGCGTTTCTACACTCCCGCGCAGGGTGACGGTCGGACGGTCGCGATGGACGCCGTGATCGACGGTGTCGAATTGAAGGAAGGCGATCGGCTCTGGTTGTCGTGGTCCATGGCGAACCGGAATCCGGATATCTTCCCGAATCCCGACGAGATCGACCTCGACCGCACAGGTAACCGCCACGCGAGTTTCGGTCTCGGTGTACACCGGTGCATCGGGTCGAATCTGGCACGAAATCTGTTCAAGCGTATGCTGACCCAGGTGCTCGACCGTATACCGGACTTCGTCTGCGACGAAGCGGGCGCGATTCATTATCCGTCGATCGGCTTCATCAACGGTATGCAGAAGCTGCCCGCGACCTTCACTCCTGGCAAGCGAATGGGCGATGGCCTGGAAGCGACGATCGCACGCCTACAGGTCATCGTCGACGAGCAGCGCCTTGCCGAACCTGTCACGAAGAACAAAGCCACAGCGAAGATCTGAAGCCATCGGTGCCTCCGCTGGCAGACATCGAACAAGGACTCGTTGGTAGTGTCGCGCGCTTCCGAGCCCTTGACCAGCACTCGGATTCTCGGCCTCGACTGAGTGTGGGATGGCGCCGCGATGAGTTTGTCGTCGCGGTCGTCGGTAATGACCTTTGGCTTTGCCTCGGGTGTCCGCATCGAGATCGCCGCCATGGAGGCAGGTATGACGCTACCGTTGTTCGATGACCCACGGGCGACCCGAGAGTCGCTGTATATCAACGGAAAGTGGGGACCGGCACCCGCCGGCGAGACTTTCGATGTCGCCAATCCTGCTACGGGAGAGATAATTTCGGCGGTGGCGGCGGGGCAGGCGGTGGATGTCGCCGCGGCTATAGGAGCAGCCGAATCGGCATTCGACGACTGGTCCGGCCAGACCGCCTACGAGCGCTCGAAGGTTCTCGTGAACGCGCACCGAATCATGCTGGAGCGCGCCGAGGAATTGGCGGTCCTGATGACCATGGAGCAGGGTAAACCGCTGAGGGCGGCACGTACGGAGGTCGCATACGGTGCCGACTTCCTGATCTGGTTCGCCGAAGAGGCCAAACGCGTCTACGGTTCGACCATTCCTTCGGCTCGCCCGGATCAGCGGTTCGTCGTTCTGCGGCAGCCCGTCGGTGTGGTCGCTGCGATCACACCGTGGAACTATCCGGTTTCGATGATTACCCGTAAGGTGGCGCCGGCGCTCGCGGCGGGGGCGTCGGTGGTCTTGAAGCCTGCCAGCCAAACCCCGCTGACCGCGATCGTGATGTTCCAGATCTTCGAGGATGCTGGTGTGCCGGCCGGGGTGGTCAATCTTGTGACCACCCAGAATCCGCGAATCTTCAGCGAGGCGGTCTTGGCCAGCAAGGCTGTTCGCAAGATCACCTTCACCGGTTCGACCGAGGTCGGCAAGCTACTGGCCCGCGAGGCCGCGTCGACCATCAAGCGGGTTTCCTTGGAACTCGGCGGGCACGCGCCGTTCATCGTGTTTCCCGACGCCGACCCGGTGCACGCGGCCAAGGGCGCGACATTGGTGAAGTTCCTCAATACCGGTCAGGCGTGCATCAGCCCCAACCGGATCTATGTCCACCGATCGATCGCCGACAGTTTCCTGGAGACGCTGGTCGCGCGGACCGACAAACTGCGTCCGGGTAACGGTCTCGATGCCGCGAGCGGCGTCGGGCCCTTGATCGATGAGTCCTCGATCGAGCGTATGCAACGACAGGTGGACAACGCGCGCGAGCGCGGCGCGCAAGTTCTCACGGGTGGTGGCCGTCTGACGGGTGCAGGTTTCGACGGCGGCTACTTCTTCGCTCCGACGGTGCTCTCCGGTATTACGCCCGAGATGGATATCTACCGTGAGGAAACCTTCGGACCGATCGCCGGTGTGACCGTTTTCGACGATGAGAACGAAGTCATCCGCATGGCCAACGACACCGATTATGGTCTGGCCTCGTATGTCTACACCCGAGACCTTTCCCGCGCGATGCGCGTGAGCGAGAAATTGCGCTTCGGAATGGTCGGTATCAACGACATCAATCCGACCTCGGCCGCGGCTCCGTTCGGCGGCGTCAAAGAGAGTGGCCTCGGGCGTGAAGGCGCCGCAGCGGGCATCGACGAGTACTTGGACACCAAACTGATAGGAATCAGTATCGACACCACCGGACCGGACGAGAAAGCGGTACCGGGGCCGACGAATTCATGAGATTCTCCTGCCACAACCGAGTGCTCTCGAGACGGTCCACCACTGTCATACCCCCGGAGTCGCCTTGACCTCGGAAGCGACCGCAACCTGGGATCTGGGTGCTGGAGGACGCCCTGTTGTCTTGTGCTGCGGGCCGATGTCCGTGGCGCGATCTACTCGGTATTCGCCGACGAATACACTGAGGTGGAGTTCGGCAAGGTCCATCGAGTCCCCGGAGGTCGTACGGTGAACTCCAGGGACTTGCGTTACTTTCTCGCCGCAGCGGAAGAACTGCACTTCACTCGCGCGGCGGAGAGTCTCTTCATTACCCAGCCGGCTCTGAGCAAGCAAATCGCGAGCCTGGAACGTGAGTTGGATGCTCGGTTGTTCGTTCGCCGACGTGATGGTGTCACGCTGACTGCGGCGGGTGAAGCGTTGGTCGAATACGCCCGTCAAATCATCGAACTCGACCAGGAAGCTCGTCACGCGGTTCGGCGAGCGACGACCTCTACCCGCACAGTCACGTTGGGATTCTACCTCGCCCCCGGGCAGGACCTTCTCGGGAAGATCATCGAATCATTCTCTGCGCGGCATCCTGAGATCCATGTGGAGTTACGCCGCGCCGATTGGGCGAAGAAAGGTGCCGGAGTAGAGGGCGGTGAATCCGACGTCGGTCTGATCTGGCTACCGCAGGACAAGCGGATGCGGCGATTGAGGTTCCACCGGCTTGGCCTCGAAGCCATGGTGATCGCATTGCCCGCGGGCCATCGTCTCGCGTCACGTAGAACTCTGAATCCGGACGACCTGGCCGAAGAGACTGTGTTCATGGTGCCGACCGCGGGCACGGTGTTCAATCTGCCGGTAAGGGATCGTGGGCGTGATCGGTTGCGCGTGGTCACGACGATCGATGAGACGCTCGTCGGTATCGCGAGTGGCTTGGGCATCATCGCGTTCACCGATTCGGTGGCTCGCTGGTATACCCATCCGGGAGTCGTTTTCGTCCCACTCGAAGGTATCGAGCCTGCCGACTATTGTGTGGTCTGGCGCGCGGAGGACGAGTCGCGTTCGGAGATCCGGGATCTGGTCCGGGCCATCGTGAACGCGTGGAATTCGCTCGTCGCGGCAACCTGACGCTGTCATCGATGGAATCCCGCCGCTGGACTCTTTCCCGGTGCACCTCGGCATGATCACACGAAGAAGCCGGTCGCGGGAATCGGCACGACGACATAGAAATGGTCGTCGAGCCTGCTCATCCGGTGATGCTCTATCGGACGGCAGCCGGTACGGTCGCACCGAAGTGGCGGGTGAGGGCGCCGAGGAAGTCGCGGGCATGGATGATGCTCAGTCGGGATCCGGGCACCATGTTGTAGCCGTGGGGGCCGCCGGGGTGCACGTGCAGTTCGGTCGGAATCCCCTTCTCCAGCAGTCGCTTCGCGTAGGTGATGTCCTCACCGACGAAGAGGTCGAGGGTGCCTACACAGATGAACGCAGGCGGTAGGCCGGCAACGTCTTCGACCCGGGCGGGGGCGGCGTACGGCGAGACGTCGTCCACTCCCGGCGCATGCCCGAGATACGACGTCCAGCCGTAGACGTTGTCGGAGGTGGTCCAGACGACTTCGCCGGTGTGCGCGTACGGTGTGGCCGGGCCCGCGGTGCGGTCGTCGAGCATCGGATAGATCAGCAGTTGGAACGACACGGGGACGATGCCTTTGTCGCGAGCGAGGATCGCGACCGCGGCGGCCAGTCCGCCACCCGCGCTGGCCCCTCCGACCGCGATTCCGGTGCGGTCGATACCGAGTTCGTCCGAGTTGTCGTGCAGCCATTTCAGCGTGGCGTAACTGTCGCGGAGTGCGCCCGGCGCAGGAGTTTCCGGCGCCAGGCGGTAGTCGACCGATACGACGATCGCGCCCGTCTCGGTGGCGATCTGGCGGCAGGTCAGATCATCGTCGTCTGCCGAACCCATCACATAGCCGCCGCCGTGATGCCACACCAGGGCGGGGTGTGGAGCTGACCTGTTTTGTGGTTCGTAGTAGAGGACGCGCACGTCAGGATCGCCGTCGAGACCGGGCACATGGCGCTCGGTGCGGGTGATCGTCGGAAACACCCGCGGACCATCGGGAGCCGCGGTCATCTGCGCCCTGATACGTTCGCGAACAGCATCCACTGTCTCCGGGCTCAGCCCGAAAGGCGGGAACGCTTCGATCGTGGGCGCGATCTCGGTTTCGACCAGGTGGCGGCTGGACGAATCAGCGGAGTTCATCGACGATTTCCTGTCTTCAGCTGGGTCAGGAGCCCACGACGGACGACCGGGAGTCGGTTTCGTGCGTGGCGGCGGAGAGAGTGAAGCCACGATAGTCATCCGCTGCGACCTCGTCGCAGATCTTGCGGTAGGTCCCGGCTCCCGCCACGTAGGGCATGAAAACACGGGCCTTACCCGGGATATTGGCGCCCGAGTACCACGAGTTTCCCTGTGGGAAAAGAGTGTGTGACGCCACTTCGTTCACGTGCTCGACCCACTTGTCCTCCTCGTCGACAACCGCCTCGACTCGCGTGTAACCATGTTCGCGGAGATAGACGAGAAGGTCGGCGACCCAGTCGACGTGCTGCTCGATCGAGATGATCATGTTGGCGAGCACCGATGGGCTGCCCGGTGCTGTCAGCATGAACAGGTTGGGGAAGTTCGCCGTCGCGATGCCGAGGTAGGTGCGCGGCCCGGCAGCCCACTTGTCACGTAGCAGTTGACCGTCGATGCCGCGGATGTCGATGGCGTTGAGCGGGCCGGTCATCGCGTCATAGCCGGTGGCGAACACGATGACATCGAACTCGTATTCGGTTCCGCCGACGCGCAGGCCTGCGGGGGTGACTTCCTCGATCGGGGTCTCGCGGACGCTGACGAGATCTACGTTGTCCCGGTTGTAGGTGACGTAGTAATCGGTGTCGAGACAAATGCGCTTCGCGCCGATCGGATAGCCGTGTGGCACGAGTTTCTCTGCGGTCGCCGGGTCTTCGATGAGGTCGCGGATACGATCCCGGACGTACTCGGCGGAGAATTCGTTTGCCTCGAGGTTGATCGAGGTGTCGTTGAAAACGCGCAGGAACTCTACGCCGCCGAGGTTCCATCGATCGGTCAGCAGTTCCTCGCGCTGCTGGTCGGTCACAGAGAACGCGCTCCCGACCGGCGGGGTACCCGGGACGCCCGACGGCGCGACACGCGCTGCCGCGCGCCGCTCTCGGAAGTTGGCCTTGAAGTCGGCGATCTCCTCGGCGGTGAGTGGACGGTTGCGCGCGGGGAGAGAGAACGCGGGGGTCCGTTGGAAGACCGTGAGATGGTCGGCCTGCTGCGCGATCTGCGGAATCGCTTGGATACCCGATGATCCGGTGCCGATGACCGCGACCTTCTTGCCGCTGAAATCGACGCCCTCGTGCGGCCATCGCCCGGTGTGGTAGGTCTCGCCCTCGAAGGTGTCGATGCCGGGGAACGTGGGCACGCGTGAGGCCGAAAGGCAGCCCGCCGCCGTGATCAGGAATCGTGCCGCGACGCGCTCGCCACGATCGGTGGTGATCACCCACTCCTGCGAGTCCTCGTCGTAGTCCGCGGACTCGACGGATGTCTCGAACGTGATGTCCTTGCGCAGATCGAAGCGATCGGCCACATGGTTGGCGTAGGCGAGGATCTCGGCTTGGGCCGGATAGAGTTCGGTCCATTCCCATTCCTTTTCGAGTTCGTCGGAGAAGGAATAGGAATAGAACAGCGACACGACATCGCAACGGGCTCCGGGATAGCGATTCCAATACCAGGTGCCGCCGACGTCGGTGCCGCGCTCGAAGACGCGGGCCCGCAGTCCGAGGTCGTCGCGGAGGCGATGCAGCGCGTACATGCCCGCGAAGCCCGCGCCGATGACGACGGCGTCGCACCGCTGGATGTCCGACATGAAGTAGGCTCCTTATGCTCGCGGGCCGTATTGCGGAAATCGGCGGACCGGGGACCGATCGATCCGAGGGCGTGGACGGACATGATCAAGAGTCGGCACTCTCTCGGTCCACTCCATGCTGCTAGGAATCGTGCCGTCGGTCACCGGTCAAACAGCGCGAATTGCGCGCCAGTTGGCGATCGCCGCCGTTCACCCGGGAACTCGGTCGCACCGTGGCACGGAATGCTCGGCTATCGCGCGCCGTCCAGAAATTCCCGGAAGCCGTGGCGCGGAAGCGGTCCGATCGCCAGCTGCTCGAGCACGCCGAGCCCGGATTTGCCGTTCCAGGTGGCACGAACGAGTTGCTGCACGTGGAGATTCTCGGGAAGCAGCGGATCGAGTGTCTTCGGCTCGTACACCTCGACTGCCACGGCGGATTCACCCTGCCACTTCCCGTGAGTCCACGTGGGATGCCCGTAGCCGAGCCCCTTCATCTGAAATGACATGACGGGATCGAGGGTGATCGAGCCCATGCTGTCGTGGTCCGGGTTCCGCGGTGTCAGGACCGCGGTTCGTGCGCGTCGATGACCGGGTAGCCACGTGATCTGGTGGTCGACGTGAGCGATGCGTGCCGGAGGGCCCGCCGGTTTGGGCACGACGGCGGCGTCATGGACCCACTGGGTACCGTCTTCACGTTCGAAGATCAGGAAGTGGAAGCACTCCGACTCGAAATGGATCGGTGACCAGAGGAACAGGGTGCTCGAAGGTCTCATGGATGCGGCGTCTTTGGCGCCGGGGGACAGGCGAGCACCCCAGGAGCGGTCCTTCGTCGCGTACACGCCGTCACCGAGATCGGTTGTCCTGCCGTCGATCTCGATGAAACCGGTCCATATTCCCCATTGGGTGGCACGGGTCAGGTCCATCAGCTGCCGATTATCGGAGAACGATGTCTGATGTGTTTCTTCGAAGGCATCCGTGGTCGCGGTGTATGTCAGCTCGGCACGAATCCCGTGGTCGGGAGAGTCGATGACGACGCGGTTCACTTTCATCGGTTCGACGATCTCGATGCGGAGCGGGCCGACACTGACGTCGACGGGATCCGAGTTCATTCGACCGCTGCAGTGCAGCGAAGTCTGCCGTCCGTCCTGGAGGACGGAGAACGCGCCGTCGGTGATCTGCTTGTTCGGGTGGTGGCACAACGCGATTCCGAACATGAGATCGTCGCGAAAGCCGTTGAACCAGAATCGGTCGTAGTGGTTCGGATTCCCTGCTCCGGTCTGGCCGAGAGGCTGGGAAGTCTGGTGTACCGGGTAGTCGTCGAACGGAATCAACACGATAATCCTTAAGGCACCGCTGCGACGGATGGGTCCGATTCCCGTGACGCGCCCGGGTTGTTGGGAAGGTTTCGATGCAATGACGGTCTGCGTATTTCGCGGTATGCGTTGATGATCGGTGCGAGTTCGTCGGGGTTGCTCCCGTGCATGATCACCCCGTCGACGCCGAGATCGAACTGCCGGTCGACCAGTGCGGCACAGTGACCGGCGGAACCGACGGCGGCCGCTTCCAACCACTCGGGGGGAAAGATCTCCGCGATATGGCGAAGTTGGTCGGGCGTTGCGAGCGTATCGATGGCTCCGCGAATCGATGTGACGACCTCGTCGGCGCGGAAACGTTGCAGTACCGAGGGATCCCATTGATTGGTCGAGACCATGAGATCGCCGTATCCCTGCAGGTAGCTGGATAGCCGACCGACGGTCTTCTGCAGGACGACGTCCTCCGGCAGCCCGGAATCGATGGTCGCGTAGCACGACCAGATTCTGACCTCGGAAGGATCGCGACCGATACGTTCGCATTCCTCGCGGACTGTCCGGACACACCGTCGGGTGGTCTCGTCGCTGAAGAACGTGTGCAGGACCACCGCGTCGAACGACCGCGCGGCCAGGCGCAGTGAACGTGGACCGAATGCCGTCATCAACAGGGGGAGAGAGTATTCCGGCCGAGGCCGGACCTGCAGATAGGGCCACGATCCCGCGGGGCCGTCGTGTCCGACGAGTGGGTCGCCGCTCATCAGTGCCGTGACTATTCCGGCGAAATCCGCGAGTTCCGCGGTGGTCGCGACTCCCAACCCCATGGCTCCCAAGGAGCCGGCGACGCCGCGCCCGATTCCGAGCGTGTAACGACCCCGGGTCAGTGCTTGCATGGTGCTCGCGTGCGCCGTGGTGACCAGTGGGTGGCGGAGATTGAAGTTGGTCACCCCGGTAGCGATACCCAGTTGGGAGGACACCGCCCCGATCGCGCCCGCTATGGTGGCGGCCTCCTTGACACCGAGACGTTCGGAGATGAAGGCGCTACCGATGCCCAAGTGCTCGGCCCTGGCCGCCTCATCGATGAGAACACGGGGATCGGCGGTGCCGCCGGCCAGGGCGTAGTAGCCGATCTCGGGAAGGGGGTGCTTCGTCACTGATGTCGTCCTCTGTTCCTGGCATCCCGATGAAGAGGCCTGCCGCTGGGGGCTCGCTTCGCCCCGGGCGTACGAACGTGCCTACATCGACGTTACGCACTGTCCATTCGACAGTAACATCACGTCATTATTTTGAATAGATATTCATTCCTGTCGAGTGGGCGGTGCCGAGCCGATTGTCGGAGCTTCGAAGGCCCCTCCGGATGAACCGGCCTCGTTCATCGAAGGGGGCCGGTTCAATCCGGTCGTTGTCCATGGTTACGTCGCACCCGGCGAGGCGTGGACGGCGGCGAGAGCCTCGAGATAGTCGAGGTACTGCTCGAGGGTCTCGTGTGGTTGTCCGACGGACACGATGGTGGCCCCCGCCGCTGCGGTGGCGGCGAGAGTGTCTTGGGTGCGACCGGGTTCGTTGATCGGATCGAGGGGTTCGACAGGAGGAAGCACCACCTCGAAGTCCGCCGGGAGTTCGACCCTGTCCAACCACTGCTTTGCCTGCTCCGGTTCGACGGCGAAAGGGGTCCAGCCGTCGGCCAACTCCACGGCCCGTCGCAACGAGCGGAGTGTGCGCCCGCCCGTCCAGATCGGGACTCGGTCCTGCACCGCGCACGGATCGACCACGAGGTCCTCGAAGTCGTAGAACTCGCCGTGGTAGGCCGGTTTCGGTTGGGACAGCGATGCGCGCAGGGCCCGCATCGCGTCGTCACCACGCGGTCCGCGGTCGGCGAAGGACACGCCGATCAGGTCGAATTCCTCTTTCAGCGTGCCGACGCCGACGCCGAGGATCAGTCGTCCGTCGCTGACCACATCCAATGTGCCGTAGCGCTTGGCGATTTCGAGCGGGTGGTGGTAGCCGAGCACCAGAACGTGTGTCGCGAAACGGATCTGCCTTGTCCGTGCCGCGAGGTAGCCGAACGTCGCGAGTGGATCCCAGTAGCGCGCCCCGCGCCGATCCAGGGCCTCGGCGGGGAGCGCGATGTGCTCACTGCATGTGAGGTGGTGGTAGCCGAGACGGTCAGCTGTCTCGGCCACCCGTGCGACATCCTCGAGGGTCCCGGTGACCTCCCAAGGGCCGTAGGCGCCCTTGGTCAACGACAGCACCGGAGTGACAATTGAGAGTTTCACTGTCATCGTTCCGTCATCCTTGCATGTACCCGCCGGCGTCGACAGGGATCGACTGCCCCGTGATCGTCCGGCTTTCGTCGCTGGCCAGGAACAGCGCGAGGTTGGCGACATCCTGGGCGGAGGAGATATCGCGCAGCGGCACCGATCGCAGCAGGTTCGCGCGATGGGTTTCGACATCGACCCCCTGTTCGTCGGCGATTCTCTTCACCCAGTTCTGCCACAGTTCGGTATCGATGCTGCCCGGGACTATGCAGTTGCAGCGAATGCCGTGCTGTCCCGCCTCCAGCGCGACGGTCTTGGTGAACGCGCGCAGGGACGCTTTCGCCGTGACGTAGTGCGTTTTGCGTTCCATGCCGTTGTAGGCGGCGGTGGAGGAGAAGTTGAGGATCACGCCCGAGCGACGTGCCAGCATGGACTGTTTGATGACCTCGCGCGTGCACAGCATCGCCGCGGTGACGTCGACCGCGATAGTGGCGTTCCAGTTCTCGAGAGTCTGCTCCCAGATCCACAGGTCGGTTCCCGGTGTGGCGGCGTTGTTGCAGAGGATGTCCACGTGCCCGAACTCGTCGATCGCGCGTGCGACCATCGCCGCGACATCGGATTCGCTCGTGACGTCGACGCGCATGGCGATGGCACCGTCACCCGCTTCCTTCGCAGCCTGCTGGACGAGTTCCTCCCGGCGCGCGGCGAGCAGCACCCGCGCGCCTTCGCGGACGAAGTTCTCGGCCATGACCGGCCCCAGGCCGGTGCTGGCGCCGGTGATGATCGCGACCTTGCCTGCCAGTCTCCCGGTGCTCACTGTGTGACGTCCTCGAACAGTTCGGTCAGCGAGTCCCGGAACAAGCGGAGTCCGCCCCCGGTCGCGTCGAGAAGTCGATTGGTGCGCCTGCGTACCCGCCATCCGCTATCGGCTCGGGCGACCTCCCAGCGGACCGCGCTGACCCGCCACAGGAAGGAGCGGTCCTCCTCGCGTCGCATGATGAGCGAGTAGTTGAGTACGGTCGCCTCATCGCCCTGGAGGTCGATGAGCAGTGGTCCGGCGAAATGCGCGACACCCGCGGCGATCAGGCTCTGGTGCAGGTCGGCCTGCAGCATGGCGTCGACCTCGGCGCTGCCCTGGTACGGCTGCCCGTCGGCATCCCAGTCGTAGAGGCCGTCCTCGAGCCACAGCCCACCCGCGAAAGAGGTCAGACCGGCGTCCGCGGCGGGGCCGTAGGTCATGATCAGTCGATTGATCGCGGCCTCGTCCTCGAGGCGACGCACTCGCGCGAGAAGCTCGTCGAGTGTGGTGCTGTACTCGGAGTCGGCTTCATCACCTCTGCGTGATTCGGAGAGTTCGCTGTTCGCGGTCATATTTCGCTTCCTTCTGTGCCCATGTTCGTGATGGTCGCTGCCGGGCGCCGTCCGTGCGCAGTTCGCGCCGATCGGCCTTCGCTGGCCCGCGCCAGGTCGACGGCGGCATCGCGGGCGAGCGGCATGACGTAGCCACCCAACGGATTTCATGGTCCGCTGCTTCGCGCGGTCCGGCTGGGCCTGACCCCGGAACCGCAACATGAACCTATCCGAACTGCAATTCAAATGTCCACATTGATGTTCATTCTATCGGGTCGGCAGTATTGGTCCACCGGGAGTCTCCCCTTTTTGTCATAGCAATTCGGCATGGCAAAGGGTATTGGAACAAGAGGAACCGCATGGAATACCATCCGAGCGCCTCGGCTGTCGGCCACCTCGTCACCTGCGACCCGGCCCCTGGCGCTCTGCCGCTCCCCGGGAGTTCCCTACGGTTTCGTCAAGGAGTTGGGAACTCCGGAACCTGAGCTACGTAGGATGAGGTTGGTTCAGAGGGATTGAGGGTAGTAGCCACGGTCGTGTGGAGCTGCGTGTTCGCGACGGTGCACTTGTTCAGGGCTTCGGGTGGGGCTGGCGTCGTCAGCGGGCTCGGATCTGGCGGCTCGTCGTCCGCCGATGTTCGTTGCCGCTGGTTTGTGTGTGGGGCTGTCGCGCTTCTGGCCGGTGCCGTTTTCGTCGGTGTGGCAGGTGAGGTATGCCGCGCCGGGTCATGGCGTGGATGATCGGGCTTGCCGGCTGGCGTTTAGGTCGCGCTGGCCGCGGATGCGGGCGGCGTCCGTCGCGAGGTCGGGCCGCACCGAACTCGGTGGAATCGGGTGCTGTGGAATCCGTGGTTCATGCTCGGTGGTGTGTTGTTCATCGGCGCGGGTCGGGGTATCGCGAAGCGTTGTTCACGGCCGACCGGTCGTGCCGGGGCTCAGGCTGCGGTCGCCCGGCGCGTGGCTCGAGTGGTGGCACCGATTCTTCAGGCGCTGGATGGTAACGCGTGCCTGTCGGCAGGGCTGCTGAATACGAGGTTTGTCGTGACGTGTCCGAAGGTGACCAGTTTTCGGCCAGTGACTCGAGGTCGGGCATGGATCGCGCCACGACCTCGAGCAGAAAGCAGTCCTCGCCGGTGAGGTGGTGTGCTTCGAGGATCTGCGGGGGTGTTGTCCAGAAGCTCGTGAAAGAGTTTTCCCGTGCCGATGGTGAGACGAACGCGGATGAACGCGTGAGGGACCAAAAGTGGCTGAGTTGCCGTTGATTGCCGGTTCGCATCATCGGTTCGCGAGACGACGATTGGTTCATGACGAACGATGCCGCGCGTCGCGGTGATGTCGCGATCATCGCGATCTTCCTGTCGGCCTTGATGTTCGGGCTGGAGATATCCAGCGTCCCCGTGCTTCTCCCGCTCGTCGGAGACCTTCTTGGCGGTAGTTCACCGACCCGCAGTGGATTATGAACGCCTACACGATCGCCAGCGTCGTCGTCTTGGTGGCGGCCGGTGTGCTCGCCGACCGCTGCGGTCGTCGGGCGCGTGTTCATCGCAGCCGTAGCCGGTTTCGGTATCACGTCGCTGTTGTGCGGTCTCGCCACGGGCGTGGGGATGCACGTCGCCGCCGTTGCCTCGACCGTGCTGCTGGGTTACACCTTGCCCACCTTTGTCCTGCCGCCGATCGCGGAGCGGCTCGCACTGCGTTTCGGTGCGCCCACCATGGTTCCGATCGGATTGGGGATCATCAGCCTGGGGCTGCTGCTCTACTTCGGCTGCTCGGCGAGTGACCCGAACTGGGTGAGTACCTTTCCCGGTTCGCTCGTCGCGGGGGCCGGACTGGGACTGACCAACACACCTGTCACGAACACGACCACCGCGTCGGTACCCGAGTCGCGTTCGGGTGCGGCCTCGGGTATCGACATGACCGCGCGCCTGACTTTTCTGGCGATCAATATCGCTGTCATGGGATCGCTACTGGTGACCGGCGTCGCTGGCAGCTTGCGCGAAGCCCTGCCCCGGGTGCCCGAGAATCAACTCGCCGACCTGGCGACACAGGTTGTCGACGGTGACGAACCCGCCTCGCTCGTGAACGCCGCGCCCGGTCCGGCACTCGGCGAACCCGCCGAAGCAGTCTTGGAAGCCGTTGATCCACGGGACGGCCGCGCAGGTGGTGTGCTGTTCGGCATCGGGCAGGCCATCCGAAGTACGCCGGTTGCGCGGGTGGCAGTGAGTAGTCCGTCGTAGGTGTGGCGTGTTTTGGCTGCGTCGGCCCGGGTGAGGGTGACCGGTGGCTCGAATTATCGGCCGTTCATCTGTTCAATCGACAGTAAATCTGCTTGAATTATAGTTCATAATTTCGTAACAGCAGGGACATGGGTGGCTCGTCATGGCTGACGGCATCGACCGCCGGGAGTCGGATGAGCATGCCGTGTGCCACCGGCGGGAAGAGCGTGGGTCGTCGAGGGCGCGGTGACGGCGCCGAGTTCGTCGCACGTACGGTCGGCCGCACCACGCGCGGCGCGGTCGTCCCACGACTTCGGGATATGCGGCAGGCCCACAGGCGCGCCCGCGGTGATCCTCGATGTGATCCGGGGCCTGAACACCCCTCCGCACCTGTGCGCCCCGCAGACGTCGATACGCGTCTAACAACAGATTGGAGAATGATGTCCGACGAACTTGTCACCTACGAGGTGTCCGGCGGGATCGCGACTATCAGCCTCGACCGTCCCGAGGTCGCCAATGCGCAGAACTTCGAACTTCTGGACCGGCTCGATGCGCTGTGGACCGCCGCCGCCGACGACCCGGATGTGCGGGTTATCGTATTGCGAGCCAACGGAAAACACTTCTCATCCGGCCATGAGATGAAATCCGCCGAAGGTCGGTCGGCGAAGTGGACGGTAGCCACACTCTACGAGAGGGAGGCCCGGGCATTCGTCGGCTATTCCTTGAAATGGCGCAACATTCCGAAACCGTCGATCGCGGCGGTGCAGGGTGTCTGTATCGCGGGTGGTCTCCTGTTGGCATGGCCCTGTGATCTGATCGTGGCTGCGGACAACGCCAAGTTCTCGGACCCGGTCGCGACATTGGGTATCGGTGGCGTCGAATACCACGGCCACACCTGGGAACTCGGCGCGCGGCTTGCCAAGGAGATTCTGTTCACCGGTCGTGCGATCACCGCGGCGGAAGCGTTGCATGTCGGAATGGTCAATCGAGTCGTTCCGCTCGCGGATCTGGACTCGGCTACCCGGGAGCTCGCGAGCCAGATCGCGGACAAGCATCCGTTCGCGTTGCGGATGGCCAAACGAGCTGTCAATCAGACCCTCGACGTCCAGGGATTCACCACCGCGGTGCAGTCCGTGTTCGATATCCACTCGCTCGGGCACGGCAATGCCCTCACCGAATGTGGGTATCCGGTGGTGGTCGATCTGGAGGCGATGAAGAAATCGATTGCGGCACAGCACTGATGGCGAGTTCGGCCGGGACTACTCCGGTGGGTCTGCCGGATACGCGCTGCTGACGAGTCGTGATCGATGGGCGGTGTGTCGCTCGAGCAGCGCCGCAACTGACACTTGCTGCCCCCGTCACGAATCGCCGGAGGAGCATCGGACCGAAAGGAGCCGGGATTCATATGCGAATCGCCATTCATTCCGCGACGACGAATGTCGGATCGGTGGAAGCTGTGGTCGCGGAGGTGCGTCGAGCCGCTGACGCTGGGATCGATGGGTACTGGGCGCCGATGCTCGGCGGCCAGGACACCTTGACCGCGCTGGCCATCGCCGGTCAAGCGGTCGGAGGGATCGAGTTGGGCACCGCTGTCGTGCCGATGCCGTTGCGCTCGCCGTTTGCCCTGGCCCAACAGATACGCACCGTTCAGGAGGCGGTGGGCGGTCGTTTCGTGCTCGGACTCGGGACTTCGCACGAGAGCATCACTCGTGACCTGTTCGGGGAGATTTGGCGGCCCCCGCTGAAGACCGCGCGAACATATCTGGAGCAATTGCGGGCAATTCTGTCCGCCGCCGAGGCACGTCGTTCGGCGGGTCCGGTGACCCAGCCGACCGAGATTTTGCTAGGCGCGGTGAATCCGGCCATGATCGGACTCGCGACGGAACTCGCGGACGGCCTTGTGACCTGGTCGGTGGCGGAGGCCACAATCGGTGGCTTGGTGCGAGGCGCGATTCGGGCTGCGGGCAGGGAGGGCGCCTTCCGGGTCGTCGCCGCGCTGCCGGTGACGGTGACCGACGATCCCGACGGCGCCAGGGAAGTCATCCAGGCGCGCTTGGGCGGCAACGACAAGCATCCGTCCTACAGTCGGGTGCTCGATCGTGAAGGTGTGCGTGGTGTGGCCGAGCTGTCGGTGGTCGGTTCCGCCGCCAGGGTGCGCGACCGGCTTGCCGGATTCGCCGAGCTCGGGGTGACCGATTTCGCCGCGCACATCGTCGGGGCCGATGAGACCGATCGTCGGCAGACCTGGGAATTGCTTGCCGAGCTGTCGGAGGAATACCGATTCAACAAGTGGCAGTGAGTATCTCGCGCAGCGCTCGAATCGACCAGGGTGCAGTGCTCCAGCTGGATTACGACGGGTACCTATAATCGAACTAGGCGGCGGCGCCCAGCGGTGCCCGAGAAGTTGCTCGAGGCGTCGGGGCACGCGATCTCCGGGGTGGGCGAGCGCCTCGGCCATTGGTGGCTGTCACGGCCGGATCTCACCAAGCAGGACCTCGTCGACTGCTACGTGGAGATCGTGCTCCAGGGTCTTGGATGCTGGGTCGAATCCGTCTGAACTCAGCGGTCGGAGCCGACTTACGCGACGAGGCCGCAGATAAGGACCGGAGAGTGCCCCTGCTCGTACGACGAAAACATCGCTGCCATTGCCCGCCACCAGCGGGCGGAACGCTACTCGGACATGATGGGGCGACCCGCACGGGATTCGGCGGAAGGTTCACCGCCCCCCGGTGCGGATGGCGGCGATCAAGATTGCCCGCTTGCCGAGCAGCGCCGCGAGGATACGTTTCCGGATCGCGCGAGGAGGTGTTTCGCGGGTGCGTGGCATATGTCTATGGTCCTTTGGTTACGGCGAGCAGGGGATCCGAGAACGCTCTGTGCTGGACGTGATTCGAACTACAGGGGGTCGTGATGCGAGCGATACGCGCGTCGGGTGCCCGCGATGTCGACGGGCCGGAGGCGTACGTGCCACTTGTGCGGTTGCACCGGGGCCGTCGGTTCCTACCATCGGCTGCTCACGCTCCTCCGTCGAATCCCAGCTGCGTACGGTACGCAGTATCGTACTGCATACGGTATCGGTCCAGGCCGGTGTGAAGTGGACAACGCGGCGCTCCGCGTTCGTGTCGTGAAGTAGTCCGAGGTGGGTGTATCCCAATGTCAGGAGGTAATGGTTTTGATCAGTTCAATTCAGAAGCAACAGGTTGAGGTTCGTGAACATCCGGCTACCGGTGTGACGGGCGGAGCACGATGACGGCCCGACGCGTGGCCCTTGTCTCGGGTGCGGCAGGAGGACAGGGTTGGGCGATCGTCGAGCGGCTGAGGGCCGACGGATTCGCGGTGGCGGCGTGCGACCTACGGGTCGATGTGCTCGAGGCGGCCGTCGCGGAGTCCGGGGACCCCGATGTCGCCCCGTTCTCGTTGGACGTGACTTCGGAATCGCAGTGGGCAGAGACGGTAGCTGCCGTGGTCGACCGATTCGGTGGTCTCGACGTGTTGGTCAACAACGCCGGTGTACTGCACCGTTGTCCTCTCGGGACCGAGACCACCGAAGATTTCGAACGCCTGTGGCGTATCAACTGCCTCGGCGCCTTCCAGGGCATGCGTACGGCATTGCCGCATCTGAGGGCTGCTTCCGACCCGGTCATCGTCAACACTTGCAGTACGGGTGCGCTTCGACCTTTTCCGAACCACGCGGCCTACGGCGCGTCCAAGTGGGCATTGCGCGGCTTGACGCAGGTCGCAGCCGCCGAACTCGCGCCTGATCGAATCCGGGTGAACGCGATATTCCCCGGCCCGGTGGCGACCCCGATGCTCACCGAGCAGGTGCAGCAGCGCCTCGCGGCGTCGTCGCCGTGGCAACGGCTGGCGCAGCCGTCGGAGATCGCCGATGCGGTGGCATTCCTGGTATCCGCGCAGGCATCCTTCATGACAGGTGCCGAGATCACCGTCGATGGTGGCCAAGCGCTGCAGATCGGCTGACGTGGGAGCGCGGGTGCTCGATCTACCGCGATCGCGCCCCGACTCGTTGTCGGCGCGGAGGCGGTAGCTCGCCGCGACCGAACGAACCCGAATGTGGACGGCGCATCGGTGTCACCAGTGCGTGGTCCACATCCGGGCCGTATTCCGAGAAGATTTTCGCGGCCGGTCGCGTATCCGGCCGATTACCGGCGCGGTGTGGCCGAGTTCCCACGGTGGCTGTTCCTACCCGCTGACACAGCAGATCGCATCATTCGGTTCCGGGGGTCTTCTCGAGACGATCCTGTCCGTTGATCCGACCGAGGACCTGGGGGCGGAAGCCGAGCAACGTTTGCAATGTCTCCGAGCCGAATTGGCGAATGGACGGACTCGCCGACAGGAACCAGTTCTCCTGGGGCATATAGATCGGCAGCGTGTACCAGGTGAAGATGCCCGCGCGGCGAACGCCGTCGGTATTGACGCCGTTGGTGTGCCATAGCCTGCCGTCCATGGCGATCATCGACCCGGCCGGGGCTTCGACGGGTGCCAACTCGCCTATCTCGTCGTCCCGCCGCTGGTTGCGATTCTTCAGATGGCTGCTCGGGATGTAGACGGTGGCGCCGTTGGTACGGGTGAAATGGTCGACGCACCAGGCGATGTTGATGCCGTGCGGCCGTGTCCACGGTCCCGGGATGTAGCCCTGGTCGGCGTGCAGTTGCATGCTGGCACCCTGTGCCGCCGTGATATTGGCCGACATGCTCGACAGCAGTGCAGGCCAGCCCAATGAGGCCTCGACGAACCGCAGCGCGAGCGGGTGTTCGGCCAGATCGCAGAAGACCGGATCGCGACTGGGCAGGTTCCAGACTCGCTGGTTGATGTGGTCGTCTCGGCCGTAGGCGTATTCCAATCGGCGGCCTCGGCGATCGTCGCTCTCGGCGGCGCGGTACAGAGCGGTCCGGACCTCGTCGAGGAAGTCCGCTTCCAGGGCGTCGAGCACGACGCACACGCCGTATTCGGCGAGATCTCGGTCCGCGGCATCGAGATCACGGGTCGCAACCGGGCCATGGGAATCGATATGACTGGTGGACATCGGCCTACCTCCGGGGCGGTCGAGCCATCACTGTTCGGATGCTCGGGAAGTTTCGATCGGCTTCAGGCCGGGGGTGGTCGCGTTGTCCTCCGTCGGGGTGAAATGCCCCGCGCGGTCGATATATTCGTCGAGGCGGGCGACTCGGCCGTCCCGTACTTGTACGACGATGCAGACGGGCCAGGCCAATTGCGCACCGGTTCGGGTGTGGATGGTCATCAGGTGTTGCTGGACGAAACCCTCTGTGGTGGCTGAGCGACGTACGTCGGTGACCCGGCGCGTGGAGGATCCGGCGATCAGTTGACCCCAGTCCTCGCGGATGCTGTGGGTGTCATGCGCGACCCGATCGAACGCGTGCCACACCGTGGCGTCCTCGGTGAGGCATGCGATCGCCGCGTCCACGTCGCCCTTCTCCAGAGCCGTGAAGAGTTCGTCGATCACTGTGCCGTCCGTGTGTTCTTCGGGCATCGTCGCCTCCATTGTATATAGTTTCGATTACAGTATGACGTTCTATAAATTCTCGTGCCCAAAACATCCGAGGCCGCGGAGCTGTCGGAGTGTGGGTGACTCTCTACTTCGAGAGATGTACTACCGCCGCATCGGAATCATCTCGGGCGCGGATTCCAGTCGGCTGGGCGGCCGGGTCTTCCCGTCGAGGGGGTGTCGGTAGGTGGACGCGCCGACGGCTTCTCCAGTTTCTGCTGCCATCCACACGGCAGTCCGCAACTGGCCAGCAGTTCGAATTCGGTAGTGCCCGAATCGAATTCGCGCACAGTGCGGGTAGCGGTAGCCGGATAGCCGCATCGCGGGCATTTGGCGAAGAAGTCGACGACGTCTTCGACACGGGTACGAGTAGGTGTTCTCATGGAATTGCTCCTCGACGGCGACCGCCCGTGAACCGCAACAGGGAGTCGTAGGTGCGCGATCGCAGGCCGGTGACTCCCGGACCGCTCGTGGTCGATGTCCCGGAACTCCGGTTCATCGGCCGTCGATCGAATGCCACCCGTGGCGGTTCTGTGCGGCGGGTAGCGAACCTGCGGGCGCGCTGACGAAGTAAACCGGCGTCGTCTTCCTATCTCAACGAATCGGAATGTTCTCGTAGTAGGGGATCGGAATCTCGTTGGTGTCCTCGCTGTATCCGACCATCCTCACGATGGCCGGATGAATGACATCGCCGTCGATCATGATGTTGATACAGGTCGGCTCTCCGCTCTCCTGGGCCTCACGAATCGCCGGGCCGATCTGCTCGGGTCGTGTCACCTCGACGCCTCGGCAACCCAGCCCCTGAGCCGCGACGTGGTATGCGGTGCGCTCCAGGTCCACAACCGCGGTGTTGCCCTTGCCGAAGACCAATTCCTGTCCGTGCCGAGAGATTCCCCACGACGCGTTGTTGAAGATGATCGTGGTGATCGGCAGGCGATGACGCGCCATGGTGTCGAACTCCGCCAAGTTGAAACCTGCCGCGCCATCACCTGTGATGACGGCGACGGGTTTGCCGGGGCGAGCGATGGACATGCCGATGGCGTAGCCCGGCCCGATTCCGAGAGTGCCGAGATATCCGTTGCCCGCGAACAGGCCGGGGCCCGGCGAATGGCCCAGGGGGACGAACCAGGCGGGGGTCTCACCGCCGTCGTAGGCGATCGCCGTGTCCGGTGAAAGCGCCTCCACCACCGCGGCGGCGGCGGCATGCGGGTGAATGAAACCGCCTTCGGTGATCGCGGGTACGTCGTGGAACATGCGACCCATTCCGGCACGGAGCTTGCGCAGCAGTTCCACCCAGCTCGTCGGCGCTTTGACCGGCCACGAGGTGAGCCCGCGGCTGAGCGCGGCGATCGCTTCGCCGGTATCGGCGACAACGGCGATCTCCGGAGTCTTCAACCGTCCCAATTCGACTCCGTCGACATCGATCTGGATGAGGATGGAATCGTGGGGAATCATCGAACCGCTGCGCCCGCCCAGTGACATTCCGGCGCGTGAACCGATCTGGACGACGACGTCCGGCGGCTGTTTCGCTCCGGCCGCCGCCGCGGCGAGGGTGCCGACATGGCCGAGGTTGTAGGGGTGGTCGGCGGGAAGGACGCCGTTGGCCTTCGCGGTGTAGATGACCGGGATACCGGTCTGTTCAGCGAACGATTTCAGTTCGTCGGAGGCGCGCGGGGAGAACAGTGCGCCGCCGCCGACCACGATCACGGGACGTTGTGCGGTGGAGAGGATCTCCAGGATACGGTCGACGGCTTCAGGCGTCGGCGCGGGTCGGGTGGTCGCCACGGGCTTGGTCGGGAGCGCGATCTCGTCCTCCCACGGCGCGAACATCACGTCGATGGGTACTTCCAGGTAAACCGGTCCCGGACGACCGCTCAGAGCGGTGCGGACGGCCTTGTCCACGAGATCGGGGATCCGTTCCACGTGGGTGACCCGGTGGGCCCACTTCGTCGTGGTCTGTGCCATCGCGACCTGATCGAGGCCACCCTGCAACGCGTTGGTCTCCACCTCGCGCAGCGGCGTGGAGCTGGCGATGAACAAGGTCGGGATGGCGTCGAGATGGGCGTCGGCCATCGCGGTGAGGGCGTTGGTGAACCCCGGGCCAGCGGTGATAGCGCATACGCCCAGCTGACCGGTCGCCCGAGCGTAGGCGGCCGCGGCATGGCCGGCGGTGGCTTCGTGCCGGGTGTCGGTCAGACGGATCGACACGTCTTTGCACGCGATCAGGAACGAGTCCAGGTGGCCTCCGTGCAGGACGAACGCCTCGGAGACTCCCAGCGCGTGCAATGACCGGGCGAGAATGACGCCGCCGTTGGTCTTCATACTTTCGACTCCTTTGTACCTACCGGTTGGGTGAGCGCGGGTGTTCTTGTTCCGGCCGAGGGGATCGCGCCGTGAGGTGCGGCCCAGCTGGGCGTCAATGGAACGCGCCCGCCAAGGTCTGGCCGGCCCAGAAGCCGCCGTCGACTTGCAGGTCGATTCCGTTGACGTACGAGGCCGCCGGACTGTTCAGGAACAGCAGGGGACCGGCCTGCTCTTCCGGGGTGGACCGCCGCCCGATCGGTACGGTGACGGCGTCGATCATCTCGGAGGGGAAGACGGCCTCGATGGCTTCGAGCATCGGCGTCTGAACGGCTCCCGGACTGCACCCATTGATCCGGATGCCTCGACCGATCAGGGTGGCCGACTGCTGCATCGTCCACACGTTCAATGCCTCCTTGGCGAAGCCGTAGGGGTGTCCCGACTCGTCCTTGTGCGCCTCGTACCACGCGAGGCCGGCGTCGAAGGTGCGCGCCGCGAGAAACTCGACGATGATGCTTTGTCGCTTGCGCCAGGCGTATCCGCCATCGGAGGACACGTTGACGACTGCGCCGCCGTGCGGCATCTGCGCGAGAATGTGTTCGGTGAACAGCCGGGTGCCGAGGAAGTTGACCTTCAAGATGTCCAGCGGGGCGACCATCGGTGTCGCACCGGCGCAGTTGAACAACGCGTGCACCGGGTCGCCGATCGCCGAGGCTGCCGCCTCGATCGACGCGGGGTCGGCGAGATCGAGTGTGGTGAACGAGGCCAGGCCCGTCGCGTCGCCGGTTCGCGAAGCGCCGTGCACTTCCGCTCCGGCCGCTGCCAGCGCTCGGGCTGTCGCGGCGCCGATGCCCGACGAACTGCCGGTGACCACGACACGCTTACCCGTGTAATCGAACTGTGCGGTCACTCTGCGACTCCAGTGATCACGACGGGTAGATGGCTGTAGCCCCACTGAAAACTGGACGGACTACGGACGGCCTCGGTGGCGTCGATTTCGTACTCGGCGACCGCGGACAGGAACTCCTCGACGATTACCCGCGCTTCCAGGCGTGCCAGGTGCACACCGACACAGAAGTGCTGGCCGCGACCGAATGCGAGGGTCCGCGGGATCTCGCGATTCCAGATGAACCGATCGGCATCGTGGAACTCGCGGGGATCCCGGTTCGCCGCCTGCGCCAGATAGATCACGCGCTGTCCCGGCTCGACCACTCGGCCCGCGACTTCGACCTCGACCCGGGCGGTGCGCCCGAACCACTGGGCCGGGCCGCAGTAGCGCAGCATCTCCTCCACCGCAGCGGCCGCGTTGACCTCGAGGTTGTCACGAACTTCCGCGAGCTGCTCGGGGTCGCGCGCGAGTTCCCACAGTCCGTGGCCGATCACCTTGGGCAAGGTCTCCGTGCCTCCGACGAGCACACAGGTCAGGTTTGCGGCGATCTCGAGATCGGACAGTTCACGGCCCTCGACGCGAAGATCGATCATGCCGTCGACCAGATTCCAGCTTCCGTCGGGCCCGTCCTCTCGACGCGCGGCGACGAGAGGACGGATGAACTCCAGCATCTTTTTCTGTAACCGGGGGTCCCTGGCGAAGCCATGACCTTCCTCGTCGGTCGCGGTGACCGCGTTGATGGTGTCGAGGAGCTCACCTGCCTGGTCGGCGGGGATGTGGAACAAGTGACAAATGGTCGATACGGAGATGATGCCGCCGAATTCGTGGACCAGGTCGAATCTGCCCTTGGGCAGAAGCTGGTCCAGCCGCCCGCGCACCAGGCTGCGGACGAACGGCTCGAGTTTGCGCACAGATCCGGGCCGTAATTGCCTGGTGTGCGCCTGCCGGACCTGCTCGTACACGGGGGCGCCGAACGCCAGGTGCGTGCCCAGGAACGGAGCGGTGGGAGGGTCGGAAGTCGCGCCGTCGTTGTGCTTCAGGAGATCGGCGCGGTTGATGACGCTGCCTTCGTTCGTGACGAAGGCGTTGTCGCCGACGGTCAGAAAGTCCCACACGTCCTGAAACCGCGAAAGCACGAACGTGTCGTAGGCCTCGATGTAGTAGACGGGGTGGTGCTCGCGCAGGATCTCGTAGAACGGCAAGGGATTACGCATCTCCTCCTTGCCGAACGGGTCATAGACGAAATCGTCGACCGCCAAGTTCACGGTGGTTGTTCCTCTCCTGCGCAAAGTTGAGCCCGACTTGTTGGGACAGCCGCCTCGCGCGTCGGCCCCGCGTTCGGTGAGGGAGACTGCGGCTCGCACCTCACGTCCGGCCCACGTCGACCGGCCCCGGCAGCGAGCCGGTCACTTCACTGTGTGACCCCTGCCACGGTTAGTCCAACAACCACTGTGACAACCGATGGTTATGACCCGAATCCGGGACCCGCGGAACTACCGGGAAACGTATTCGATCACCGGTGTCATCCGCGCGCCGCTGTCGCGCGAATCAAGCGACCGGGCTTCGCGCCGGTCGCGGCGTCGTGACGGCGGGTGACGACACCATCGACGAGGGTAGCGAGATAGCCTCGCGCGCCCTGCAGAATCCGACCACCGCCGCTCGGCAGGTCGTGCGTCATCACGGGGGTCTCCAAGCCGAGCCTCTGGAAGTCGATCACATTCAGGTCCGCGCGCATTCCCTCGGCGACCAGGCCGCGGTCGGTGAGTCCGTAGAGTCGTGCGCCGTCGCGAGTGAGTTTGTGCACGAGCGACTCCAAGGGGATTCGCGGTCCACGGCTGCGGTCACGACCCCAGAACGACAACGTGAAGGTGGGCATCGATGCGTCGCACATCATTCGCATATGTGCTCCACCGTCGCCGAGGCCGTTGGCGACCAGCGGGTTTCGCATCATCTCGTAGACCGCGTCCAGGCTGTTGTCGCCGTAGTTGAGAAAAAAGCTGGCCGTGATGCCCTCGCCCTGCGCGGCCGAGAGATGGTCGTAGAGAACTTCTTGCGGCGTGACGCCCTGGGCGCGAGCGATCGCGTCCAGACGCTTGTCCGGTCCTGGCTCGTAGTCCAGCGGCATATCGAGCCTGAAAGTGGAGCCGACCCGACCGCGCGTGGTGCGGACGAGTTCGCTTCCTGTCGGGTCCTTCGCCATCGCCGCCGCACTGTCCTCCTCGGCGAGGATGGCGGCCCTGCGGTCGGTCTCACGCATCGCGGCAGCGCGCTGTGCACGCGGCAGATGAGCGATTTCCAGATAGGAGGGCCGGAATCGGAAGATATGGTGGCCGTCGAGCATCGACAGCATTCCAATTCCGCGAGCAGAGGTCTGCGGCCGGATCCGCAACCCGGCCGCGGTCGATTCGGCCGTGTAGGACAGCATGGCTTTCCAGTCGGTCGGGTCACTGGGAAACTGTTGGAGCAGGTAGGTGACCGGCCGTTCCGAGGCGCGAGCCAGGTCTTCTATCCGCCGGTGCTCCTCACGACGTGACCGCACCGACGCCCCGCGATCCTGTGCCGAACCGACAGCGCCGAGCGGAATGATCTGGAAGGTTCCGGTGCCGTGGCGTCCCATGGCCGCGGCGATGGCGACGAGTTCTTCCTGCTCGGCGAACGTTCCGGGAACGTGGGCCCCGGCCACCGATTTGTGCTCGAGCACTCGCCCGGCCGATACGCCGAGAGCTCCGGCGAGCATCGCTTGCTCGACCAGGCTTGCCATCTCCGAGATATCCTCGGCCGTCGCGTTTTCGTGCTGCAATCCGCGCTCACCCATGACGAACACTCGCAGAGGCGCGTGCGCGAGTTGGACTCCCACGTCCATTGTGAATGCCTTGCCATCGATGCGATCCAGGTACTCGGGAAAGCTTCGCCAACTCCAATCCAAACCCTCGTCGAGCACGATGCCGGGAATGTCCTCGACGCCCTCCATCAGTTCGATCAGGCGGCCGCGGTACTTTTCGTCCGCGGGGGCGAACCCGACTCCGCAGTTTCCCGCGACCACCGTTGTGACGCCGTGGGAGAAAGACGGATCGAGCTGGTCATCCCAGATGAACTGGCCGTCGTAATGGGTGTGGAAATCTATGAAACCCGGGACCACGAGAGCGCCGTCGGCGTCGACGACGTGCGTCGCGGCGGAGCTGATCCGCCCGCCGATCTCGATGATTCGCCCTTCCGAGACAGCGACATCGCCGGTGTAGCCGGGATTCGTGCCGGAACCATCGATGATCGTTCCGCCCTTGATCAGTACGTCGACAGTCATAGGATCGGTCTCCTGGTCGTGCGGCCCGCTCATCGGCACCGTCGGGTGGGCGGATCGAATGGCATCCGGACGAGCGGTGCTCCTCGCCACGGCTACTATTTGTCGATACCGTATCTGATACGGTATCGCGGTGTCGGTATCCGGGTGGCGGATCGCGTGCGCACGCAGCGTCGTACCCCGGTCAGGGGATTCTTCGAACGGTAGGAGTCCATATACCGCCGAAGCGTCCATCCGTGACGGCCTCGTCCGAGACGCGGTCGAGGCCGTTGCCGGTACCCGACGAGCGCTCTGGAGAAGGAGTTGCACGAGTACTGCGACGATGTCCTCGCTGCGACAAAACGGCCGGACCGTTCGGATTCCTGCCCGATTTCCCTCGCACCGATACCGGTAAATTGCAGCGCCGCAAGGTACGGGAGATCTTCGCGGACGTCTATTTCATGAACTCGACGGCGGTACTCGGTGGCGAGTACTCTGATCACCGGTAGAGGAAGACAGTTCGGCGTGCATATCGACCCTGGACGGGTCGAAGCTGAAGTACCCCTCGATCGGGGAACTCTCCGGTGGTGGATCGTCATAGCTCCAGGCCACGTCCTCCACCGTGGTGTCATCGATGATCGCCGCCCAGTAGGTGGCCATGCCCTTGTAATTGCAATAGCTCGTCGTCTCTGTCCGGCGCAACAGGTCGGTCCGGACAAGGTGCGGTGCGACGTAGAGGCGGGGTTCGAGAGCCGTCTCGAAGAGGATGATCGTCTCTCTGGCATCTACGAGTCGGCTGCCCGCGATCTCGACGCGCAGGTGTCGCGTCGTCGGCCGGCAGTCGACGCGGTGATAGGGGTTGGGCGGGTAGTGGACTAGTCGGCGACCTTCCTCCAGCCACGTGTCCACCGCGTCCCACGGCACGACCAGATGATCCGGTGCTTCGGGAAGCGGCTCACCGGCGATGCCGACTACCTCGTCGGCGGGAAACGCGTAGGTGAGCGGCCGGTTCCTGCGATGCACCAGCAACACCCGCTCGGTGTCGATTACCTTGCGCCCTCGGTGGATCGCCTGAACTCGACGAGGATGGGGCTCGATCAACACGACATCGTCGGGTATATCGACGGAGAGTCGGCCCGCTGGATCCGGGCCGAGCGGTCCACGCGCGGCGAACAGGGTCATCGCGAAGTCCGTGAGGAATCCGCCGACCTATCGCGGAAGGTGGTCATCCGGCACGCCTTTCGTGAGCGCTTCATTGCCGAGACTACAAGCGCGAACGAACTTCGATGGTGGCGTCGATTCGGCGCAGCGGGCGAATGAGCCCTTCCTGGGTGAACGACGCGATGAGTTCGCCTCTTTCGGTGTGTACGGTGCCGCGGACATAGGACATGCCCGCGCCGACCTGGGTGCTCTCGTGCGTGTAGAGCAGCCAACCATCCCAGGTGACGGGCTCGTGGAAGCTCACGGTCACCGTCATCGGCGCGGTGGAAACCGTGTGATGGGCCTGTGAGGTGCCGATGCCCGCGTGGGCGCGCATGGTCGTCGAAATCGCCAGGTGCCCGGTGAAATGAGCCAGAAGCGCCTTGGCGAGATCGTCACGGGTGGGAATCGGGTCGTAATGCAGCCAGGCATGCAGCTCCGGCGGTCCGACCTCGTCGGGACTGTCGACATCCCGCACGCCGACCAGTCGTAGCTCACGTCCGGTCAGCGGCATCGATGCGACGTTCGCGTCGGCGGGCGAGCCCACGTCGGGGCGTGGCGCGTGGTGGCGGATCACGTCGTCGGAGGGGACATCGGCGAGGATGGTCACTGTCACGCAGCGTTTGCCACTCTGCTTCGCGGTGACTATCACGGTGGCCGTCGATCGGCCTTCGTGTACGACATCGAGGTCGAATTCGACGGGTGCGCCGACCATCACCGCGCGGACGAACACCGCGTGCGCCGAACGCACGGATTTGCCCTCGAACCGCTTGGCGGCGGCCACGATCGCCTGCGCCAGCACCTGGGTTCCCTCGACCACTTGGCGGTCGTCGTCACCCACGAGGCCGGTCGCCCCGACGAATCCGTGCCCATCGGTCCGGGAGACGTCGAACAGTGTCAGCATCTCGGCCACGGACCACTGCATCGTGTCGGATTCGGTTGTCATCCTCGGTCATCTCCTGCTCGTTTCGCGCCACTTTTATGGTGGCAGATACCGTTGTTGATACGGTATCTTAGTCCCGGAGTGGTTCGATCACGAACCCGTGCGGTCGGGGTACATCCGGCCCTTCCGGATGGTGTCGGACAGCCGGTGGACCTCGAAGTCGTGGATGTCGGTCGACGAGCGGCACCGATCGGCAACTCGGCTCGTGCTGTCCCGGATGGCGGCAAGCGATGTCGGCGTTTCGGCGGATTGGATCAACTGCGATGGCGGAACTGGTCGCACTCGTGCGCGGAGTAGCGACGGAGCGTCGTTCCATTTTGGAATGGGCGGGCCGCTATGTCGGCCCGCAGGGGCTGGTCCACGTCGTCTGCGACGCGAGTCGCTACTCCCACATCGCGAGTTCGCTTGCGATGCACGGCATTACCTACGATGTCAGGCAATTGGAACAGCCGGATTTCCTGCAGGCGGCGGCGGCGCTGGCCGACTACCGCTGCGGATGGAGGTGGCACTACGCCCCGGTGGCCGCCCGCGCGACGGCCGACACGATAGCTCGGCGTCACGGACTACCCGTGGTGCTGTCACGCCGGGGGATTCTGGCGCGCTCGTCCGTCTGTATGGAATATCCCCACGCTGGTCGGGCGGGTCGGATTCGACCGGGTCCGTAGGAGCAAGCCACCGCACCCGTCATCTGGAGTTGCGGGCCCATCGGAGCCTTCCGGGCAACCGGCCGAGCAACACCCTTCGGAAGTCGGCCTGGCGCAAGACGGTTCCACCAACGCGTTGATTCGATGTTACCGGCACGCCCGCCGATGAATCCCGCGGCCTTCAGACCTGCATCCCGCGTGTCGCCGGTTTCGCGAAAGGAATGCGTGCGGTCCAGGAATGCGGAGTAGTCACTGAAAGCGCTCGGCCGTGCGTTCGGCCCGAAATCGGGCAGAACGCACGGCCGATGGCAGGACGTGGCAGAGGTCGCCGCGGATCAACCGCGGGCGGCGACTCCACTCGTGTCCGGCAGGGCGCCTGCGTTCGGATCGATGCCGATCAGCTTGGACAGCGTGCCGCCCATGATCTTCTTGCGGTCCTCGAGATCCAGATCCTCGAGTTCGTCGACCCAGGTCACCGGGTCGAACATGCCCTCGGGGTGCGGGTAGTCCGAGCCGAAGACGACATTGTCGGCACCGACGATGTCGACGAGGCCGACCGGGTCTTCCTCGTGGAACGGGTGGATGAAGATCGACCGCTTGAGCGCGACGACGGGGTCCTCGTCGAAGGATTGCGGCGCCCGGTCGTAGACCTTCTCCAGGGTCTCGACCAGCGGGCGAACCCACGAGCTACCGTTCTCCACCGGCACGAAACGCAGCTTCGGGAACCGCGTCGCCAGACCGTGACCCACGATCGAGGCCACGACATCCTTGATGGTGCGGGACTCGGCATGCAGGGTTTCGTAGAAACCGGAGTTGTGGCCGCCGAAGGGCAGGTATTCGCCCTTGTTGCCTTCCCACTCGTTCATGTACCGCTGGAAACCGTCGTCGGAGGCGTGCATTCCGACGAGGACGCCGGATTCCTCGACCCGCTTCCAGAACGGGTCGTATTCCGGCAGCGCGAAGGATCGACGCCCGCCTTTGAGATCCGGTACCGGCGCGGGACGGATGAGAATGACCCGCGCGCCGCGTTCCACGACGCGATCGAGTTCGCGGATCGCCTCATCGACGATCGGCAGGGTGATCACCGGAGTGGCGAAGATCCGGTCATCGACGTTGTAGGACCAGTGCTCGTGCATCCACTCGTTGAGCGCGGTGACGACGACGTGTGTCGCCTCGGGGTCATCGGCCAGACGTTCTTCGAGCAGGCTCGCCAATGTCGGCCACATGATCGCGCGGTCGATGCTGAGTTCGTTCATCAACTCGAGCCGGTCCAGCGGATTGAAGAAGGCGGGCGGCGCGTCGATGTAACGCGGCGGATCGGTGAGTACCTTGTCGCCCTCTTTCGGCGCCTTGGTGCGCGAGGACGGATTCTTGAGCTTGAATTCGACCTCCTGCGCGCCGGGCGGAGCGACCTTGTTGAAGGTCGGGTTGGGGATGTACTCGCTGATGGTGTTGCGCAGGGCGATCTTCGTGCGGCCCGCGACCTGGACGTACTTCACCAGTCCGGCATGGCTGTCCGGCAGGTACTTGGTGAACGCGTCGGTCGTCTCGTACATGTGATTGTCGGCATCGAAGACCGGGAAGTCCAACTTCCTCGACATGAACGGTACCTCCGGAAACTCGAAATGGTTAGTACGACCCACGATAGGGACTAAATTAAACGTTGTCTAGTTTATGCGGGTATAGCCTCAGGATCTGTTGTCGGCCTTATGTTTTGGTGATGATCATGGTCGAGATGACGGTGTAGTCGCTCTGCCCGGTGCGGTACCGGGGACTTCTGGGTGCCGGGAGCGGGACAGTGCTCGGTGGTATCGAGCCGACGACTCGTGCCACGGGCACCGCCGAACCGTCGATCTGACCTAGGAGGTGTGGTGCGTGCGGGCTGAGGACCAGGACGGGCGGTAAGCGGGCACGCAGGGAGGGCGGAGTTCGGCTACCGATATCGATCGGTCGGAGTCCGTGGTCGTCGAAGACCCCGTCCGGCGGCTACGTCGACGATGCCGGTCGACGGCTGGTTTCGGGTGGCGGCGGAAGTGCCCCCGGTGCGGGAAGCCGGTCGTGGAGTCGCTGGACTCTGATCGTCAACTGTTCGCGATCAGGGTCTTCCATCCGAGCATGAGCGCCTCGAGTTCGAGTTGGAACAGCCGCTCGGCCGCCTTCGGAGTGGCCCTGACGACTTTCAGCAGGTTGGGTTGCTCGCTTCGGCCGTGCAATGCGAGACGTTCGCGTAGCGGCATGCGACGTGGGTTCATCATCGCCGAGCCGAAGGCCATCATCTCCATGCTGTCGATGATCGGATAGCACAACTGCCTGGGCACCCCGGCTTCGAGCATCAGGGTCACGATGTATTCGCGGGGGAGGTTGTCGAACGCCTGTTGCCCGTGCGGTTGCATGAGCGGTGCCGCATTGGGGTGGGCGAGCAGAGCTGTGCGGTAGCGCGTCACCGATTGGAGTACGTACTCCTCCCAGGTGGCACCGCTGATCTTCGGGATGACCTCTCGCGACAGCACGAGTTCGGCCACGCCGCGCAGGATCTCCTCCTTGTCGGCGAAATGGTGGTACAACGCCGCGCCGGTTACTCCCAGTTCGGTGCCCAGCCTGCGAAGACTGAGCGCTGCGAGTCCCTCGTCGTCGATGATGCCCAACGCCGTGGTGATCACTTCATCGCGATCTACCAGGGGAACCTTCGGACGTCCCATCCGTCAGCAGCCTCCAGCAGTCGGGTCTCGTGGCCGCGTGGCAGGCCCCGGACAATGAACTCGGTAAGGCTATAGCGTGCTCGCCGCCGCACATCCGCGGGTCCGGCGTCGAACGCATCCGTGACGATCGGCTCAGGACGGCCGCGCCGCCTCGTTCGAATGCGCCTTCCGCGCCGACCACGTCGCGCAGCTGTGGATTTCGCATCCGGTACCACTGCGCGACGCATCTCGCGATGTATTTGAACATTGTAAAGTATTCTGGATCGGCGCGCATGTCAGGTTGCGAGCGATCGCGTCGGTCGAAGATTTCGAGCGCCTCGGCCCAGATCGTCGCGACCTCGGCGCGTCGCAGGCGCTGTCGTCGGAGTCGGTTCAGCCGTAGGTCCGGCGTGTCGGCGGCAGGTTTTCGGGCGCGACGCCGGTAGAGCAGCGGCATTCGGTGCCGTCGATTCGGCTCTCACGGCTTTCGCGGATAGTCGCGGCCCCGCATCAGCGCGCTGACAGATGCTTCTGCAGGTTCGGGTGGCGCTGCAGGTGCGCGCCACCGTTGATGTCGAGAACTTCGCCGGTAATCCAGGCGGCCTGCTCGGAACACAGATACATCGCTGCCGCGGCAATCTCCTCTGGCGTACCCGGACGGCCGAGCGGCGTATTCTCCACGTAGTCCTCGGTGATTCCCGGAATCTTCCCGATGGCTTCGTTCAGCGGGGTGATGACCAGACCCGGGGCTATCGCGTTCACCCGGATTCGCCTCGGAGCCAGCTCGAGGGCGGCGACCTGCGTGAGCATCGACAGCCCTGCCTTGGCGGAGCAGTACGCGGACAGTCCGGCACCCGCCTGTCTGGCATTCAGCGAGGTGATCGATACCAGGACGCCCCCGTCGGCGAGCGCTCGTCCGGCGTGTTTCAGCACGATGAAAGCACCGACCAGGTTGATATCGACGATCTTGCGCCAGTAGGCGACGTCGTGCTCGACGATCGGAGACAGTCCGCTCGTGCCCGCTGTATTGACCACCGCGTGCAGGGCGCCGTGGCGCGCCAGAACGTCGGCGAACAAGGTTTCGACCTGTGCTTCGTCGGTCACGTCGACTGCCGTGGCGGTTCCGCCGAATTCCGCTGCCACAGCAGTCGCGCCCTCGATATCGCGGTCGGCCACCGTCACGCGGTAACCCTGCGCATGCATCGCCCGAGCGGTGGCTCGGCCCAGCCCGGATGCTCCTCCGACAACCACCGCGACGTGTTCACTCATATTTGAAACCACTTCCAAACAATCGATGTTCTGTCACTGACTGACTACCTGTGGGAGGCCCCACCCGTATCGATAGGGCCACGTCCGCGTGGGGATGCGAGTTCGGGGTGTGCCGTACAGCGGATGTGAGCCTGGGTTCGTGAACCGCGAGTTGTGCCGTTATCGGCGGTTCGCGGCTCACGGTACCGGTCGTCCGGCGACTACGTGAGCGAACGTTCAATATTCCGACTATCTCTTCAATGAAGTATCTGATAGTTCAAGACAACGCCGCAGTGATCACACCGATGAGCTGATGGGAAGTCTGTCAGGTAGACCCGTCCACGACATGGGTTGTCAGTCGCGGGAGAGTTCGTCTGTCACGAGAGCTCTCGTATCAGCTCCAAGGTTCCCAACTCGCGAATCGCCTGGCAGCCTCGTTCGAGCATGGCGACCATCATCCCGTCGCCTCGGTCGGTCGACGCGGAGAATGCGGTGCCGAAACTGGCGATCAAGGGAATTTGCGGAAGGCCGAGCCGATAGTCGCGCCAACAGTCGGATTCGCTGTAGTCATCGATGCCATAGGTGACCAGCGTGCGATGGTAGCGACGGACGAGGTCTTGTTCCGTTTCGGCCCGGGTTTGTGGGTGAAGCCCGGTGGCGATGAAATAGGCCAGGTCGCGGGCCGGTAGGCCTACCGTGAGGGTTTGCCAGTCGACGACGGTGACCCTGGTGTTCTCGGGATCGAACAACAGATTGTCGAGTCGATAGTCACCGTGCAGAAGGCAGTACCGGTCCGGTTCGAGCATCAGCCAGTCGGCCACCAGAGTGCTGGTCTCGCGAAGCGTCTCCCTGGCGTCGACGGTCATCGCGGAACCTAGTTTTTCCAGAGTCGTGTCCGCGGCCATTTTCGCGATGTCGCCCATACCTTTGGCGAATGCCGCATCCGGCTTCGGCATGGTGGCGCCGGAAAACTGTAGCCATGTCGGATCGCACCAGCGCGGACCATGGAGTCCGGCGAGCGCCTCGACCGCCAAATCGGCCTGCGCGAGGTCGCAGCCCGCCAGTTGGTCACCTTGCACCGCGGGGGCGAGATCTTCGAGCAGGAGGACGAAGTCCGCGCCGGTCTCGTCGATCTCACAGTGGTAGCACTGCGGTACCGGCGCGCGTACCGTGTCGGCGACATCGGTGTAGAACGAATGCTCGGATCTGTAGCTCGGTGACACCCTCTCGCGGACGGACGGATCCTGGTGGGGCAATTTGATGATGAAGCTGTCAGGCAATCCCGGCTGCTGGTTCCCATAGCGTGCCTGCACGCGATATGTGGCGCCCGTCTGACCGGTGCCGACCGCGGTGACCTGAACCTCGTCGACGATCACGTCGGCTGCGGTGTCGGTGAGGACAGCTGACAACCAACTCGCGGTCACGTGGTCGGGCTTCGTGGGGATCGGCGGATTGCTGCTCATGTATGCCTTCTAATCGGTCAATTCCTCTGTAGCGCAGAGGAATTCTTCTTCGAGGACGATTCGTCGTATCGGTCATCGAGCGAGGATCGCTCATCCGGGCGCGCTTGTCGGTGCGAGGTCGGCGCCCGGTTGCCCGGTAGCGCTGCGGTCGGGTATCTCGAACCGTGCAGTACGGGGTACCGAAGCTCAGCTATTGTAGATCATGATACGATAATAGTTACAGTATCTTCTTGACCAGGAGCGACGATCTCCGTGTCGGCCGAGGCGCCGATGTGGCGTAGAGCCCCACTTCTATTGCAGTGAAGCGGGATTCCGCGATTGCGAGGCGGGAAGGTGCTCGGCGTGGACTCGGCCATCACGAAGCTGTGATCGAACTCGGCCGCCACCCAGGCTCCTCGCGGCATTTCGGCAAATACCTGGCATATGCTGTCGTATCGCCGGTCGTGAGCGCGACAGCCGAGCGGACTCTACGCTCGGATCGGAAGCCCTTGCCGGACAACGCAAACCGAGTGCGAGACGCGGCTCCGCTCAGCTCGGCCCAGTCGAGACCTCGGCCGCCGCTACGGTAACGCCGATCATCAATTGCTCGACGCAGCATGGATTCCCGTGGACGCGAAAGCTATTTTTTTCGCCGTTCGCGGCGCGTGATCGCTGCCTGCTGCGTTTTTTGCAGAGTCTTCTGCGCATGTTCGATGAAGCAGTCCAAGCCGTATTCGAAGGTATCCTCTTCGACGAAGCCAATCGTATGACCCTGTTTCATAAGCTTGGTCAGTGTCGGTAGTTTGTCCCTGTCGACCATCTCGGGAGCCTGGATACCGGCTTCCCGGTCCATGTCCTGTCGACGTTCCAGCATCGCGAGTCCGCGGGTATGCATAGCGAGTGAGAAGTAGATGTCGAGCGCGTCCTTCGGCCGAAATCCGACTTCGATCAGTGTCGTCAGGACCGCTTCGAATCGCTCCATCACCACCTGGTTGCTACTCGCACCGTAGGTGGTGGTGCGCATGATGACCAAGTCGCACAACACGGGATCTTCGCGAAAGAGCCGCCTCATCGTGCGTGCATGCTCGCGCAGCGACCGGTCCCAGCTCGCAGCGGAGATGAAGGGGATTCCGATGCTGTACCGTTCCAGGGCGCGATCGGTCATCGCGTCCAGCAGATATTCCTTGCTGCGGAAGTACCAGTAGATACTGGTCACTCCGACTTTCAGGTGCGCCGCCAGCGATGGCATCGTCAGGCTGTCCAGCGAAGTTTCGGCCGCCAGCGAGAATGCCGCATCGAGTATGTCGTCCGCATTGATCGACCCTCGTCGGCGACGCGGACGCTTCGGTGTGTCGGTTGCGACACTGTCGCTAGCCACTGAAATCCCTTCGGTTGGCATTGGTGGATATTCGACCGGGTGATCGGAACGTTCGTCGGCCCGGGGCTGTGGCTGCTCGCGCACCCTACTGCGCGAGTCGATCCGCCAAATCGCATCCCTCCAACTCGGATCTCGTTGTTCGGCCGTAAATAATACTGTAGTTGGCCTTACGTGCCCACGTCTTCGCGAGGCCAAGGGGCAGTTCGTGTTCGACCCCGGTCGGTTCGGGGGATGGGTTCGCAAGTTCCCGCGCTGTGGCTGCGGAGACGACATGTGATGGCCGACACCGCCGGGATCAGCGGGAGCGATCCCACTGATCCCGCCCCTTCGGCCTTCGCGATGTCGAGTGGTTGCTACGCGCGAGCACGCAGTCGCGAGAGTTCCGACTGCACCAAGCGGTCGTGTTCGAGCTGGTCCTCACGAGCTCGCTTCGGGCTCCAGCGCCCTGTCAGCAGAAACAGACTCGGCAAGAACAGGAGTTGCCCGATGAGGCAGGTCCACCACCAGTTCCGCCACTGTTTCGGGTTGTCGACGCTGGCTTGTTGTACCGCGGCGCCGCGGTCGGTCATGAAGGCCAGGTCGGCCGCGGGGATCTGCGATATCGACTGGAGACGCGCTCCGGCCTGCTGGACGACCGGGCCGTTGGCCTGGAGGAAGACGAGGTCGGGCACGGGCACAGAGGCCAACGCCTGCAGTCGCGCCCCGGCTTGGTCTGGCGTGATGCCGAGTTTGCCGGCGAGCTGCTGGACGGCTTCGGCAGCCGCCTGCGAGTTCGTGGGATCGATGAACATCTTGGTGAGAACGGCCTGGTCGATGGCCGAGGCGGTGATGAGCTGCTCGGAGTAGGTGGCGTTGAGGGTGATCACCTTGGTGATGTCGGCCTCCGATTTACCGCTCAGAGCGGCGAGTGCCTTCGCCTGCGCTCCGACATCGTTCGGATTGGCGCCCATTGCCGCCAATGTCGCGGGATCCACGGTCTGAAGCACCGCGAGCTGGCCGGCGTACGTCGTCGAGATCTCCTGCATTCGCGGTCCGTCCTCGACCAGAGTCGTGGTGGCGGACACGGCGAACGGGAAGATGGCCAGAGCGGCAGTGAAGATCAGGCGGGTCGTGGATCCCCAGACCGCCAGACCGGTCGCGGTGGCAGCGGGATTGCGCTTTTCAACGGTTTCGGTGAACCCCGCCATCCAGGTCGCGTTCATCAGACCCTGACCGAGGCCGGCGATCGCCAGATACAGCTTTATCGAACCGATCGTTGCTTCGGGATCTGTGGCGGCCTGCGCGAAGAAGAACAGGCCGACCACACTCACGAGCGTGCCGAAGACGATGAAGGGTTTGCGTACCCGGATCCGGTCCGACAGGACCCCCGAGACGATGAGCGCGATGGCCATCGGGATCCAGTACCAGTTCACCACCGCGTTCGCCTGGGCTTCTGTCTGCCCGAACACGGTAACCAGGTACACCACGAGGAATCCGGCGGCCACGGCATAGAACAGCAGGTACAGGCCGACTGCGACCGAAGACAAGACGATGTCCGGGCGCAGCATCTGACGCCAATGCCCGTGCACCGCTTCCTCGGGGTCGATCCCCGCGGCCTTGGCTTCGATGAGCGTACGGTCCTTCACGGTCACCATGAGCTGGTCACGCAGCCTCGGGGACAGTTCACGAAGTCCGATCACCGCCACCGCCCACACGACGAGGCCCGCGGCGCCCGCGACGTAGAACTGCCAGCGCCATTCCGGGTGGCTACCCAGGGTGCGGCTGGATACCTGTGTCGCGGCGATGCTGCCCAGTACGGGTCCCAAAACCCAGAAACCCATGGCCTTCGCACGCCCGAGTTGTGGCGAGAAGTCGCGGACCAGTGCCGGGCTCGCCACGAGCGCGACGCCTTCGGCCACGCTCACCAGCGCGAATATGACGTAGTAGCCGGTCTTGCTGCCCGCGTTCGGCAGGCCGAAGGCGATCAGGAGAACGGTGATCAGCATCGAACCCAGGACGACGTTCGACCGTCCCCACCGATCGGCGAGCCCCGTTCCGAACGCGGCGACCGCGCCGACCAGTGAGCCGACCACTCCCACATAGACGTACTGGGTGAAAGTCAATCCGAACTCGCGCATGATCTGAGCCGCGACGGTGCCCTGCACGTAGGTCAGGTAATACAGCATGATGGTGATGAGCAGGACGATCCCCAGATACGTCCGTCGTTCCCGGTTGTCCGGATATCGGTCGAGTCGGCGCGCCCAGAGCCGGGTGTACCACGGGGCCGCCGCCGGTTCGGGCGCTGGCGAGGGGATGGTCGGGGATGTGGTGGTGGACGTCATCGTCGCTTTCCTCATGGGGTGGCTGTCGTCGCGAAAAGCGTTGCAACAGCGCTGGGTAGGTCTTTTGTCGCGAGAGCCGCTCAGGTGAACGTGTTCGTGGAGCGGTCGCTGGTCGGCCGTGCCGACTGTCCGTGCGGTGCGGAATCCGTGATGAGCCCGCGGATTGAATCAAGCCGCTTCGAGTATCGATTCATTCCGAATCGCGATCTCGGTGCGGTTGCCGACTCGGCCGTAACCGGCGACGCCCTCGCGGTGAACGGACGGAGACTCGGTCAACGCTTCCCCGAGCTCGCGGAAGTGACTGTCGGCAGCGAACACCGGGAAGGAAAGCTCGCGCGAGGGCATGGCTACCTCCTGGGATGAGATGTTCAATATATGGGGACAAGCTATCGGATCAGAAATGAGAGCTGATACTGTTGTCGGTACCGTACTAAGGTACAGCTATTTTCGCGCAAGTCCATAGGCGCGAGCGCGAAAAATCGATCGAGTAAGCCGCGCGAACCCGCCGCGGGGTCGAGTCGGAGGACCACTGAGTCCGGAGCAGATCGTGATGGCCCACGGAATGAACGAGAGCGATGACCCGGGCCGGAGGCGGCTGACGTGGGCTCGCCCGACGGTGCCGGGTCCGGCACTTTCCCTGAAGACGTTCGAATCCGCGTCTTCTCGATAGATTGGAGAACGATGTCCGACGAACTGGTCACCTATGAGGTGTCAGAGGGAATCGCCACGATCAGCCTCGATCGTCCGGACGTCGCCAACGCCCAGAACCCCGAGTTGTTGGATCGGCTCGACAGTCTCTGGTCCGCGGCGGCCGACGATCCGGACGTGCGGGTGATCGTGTTGCGGGCCAATGGCAAGCACTTCTCCTCCGGTCACGACCTCGCCGCCTCTTCCGGGCGCGCTCGGTCGGACAAGTGGACCGTCGCCGAAGTCTATGAGTTCGAGGCCCGCCGATACGTCGGTTACTCCCTGAAGTGGCGCAACATTCCGAAACCCTCGATCGCGGCGGTGCAGGGAGCCTGTATCGCGGGCGGTCTGCTGCTGGCATGGCCGTGTGATCTGATCGTCGCCGCGGACAACGCCAAGTTCTCGGACCCGGTCGTCGCCATGGGTATCGGCGGCGTCGAATACCACGGACATACCTGGGAACTCGGCGCCCGACTGGCCAAAGAGATCCTGTTCACCGGCCGACCGGTCACCGCGGAGGAAGCATTGCGGGTCGGCATGGTCAATCGGGTTGTTCCGCTCGCGGAGTTGGACGCGGCGACGCGGCAGCTTGCGAGCGAGATCGCGAGCAAACATCCGTTCGCGTTGAGAATGGCGAAACGGGCGGTGAATCAGACGCTCGACGTCCAGGGGTTCACGACGGCGGTGCAGTCCGTCTTCGATATCCATTCATTGGGCCACGGCCACGCCATCACAGAAGCCGGATTCCCGGTTCTGGTAGGTCTCGAAGGCATGAAGAAGTCGATTGCGGCACAGTGATCAGCGCATCGCGGTGAGCCGGACGGGACGTTAGGGAGTCGATGCGATTCATATATCACTATCCGGAGACGGCCGGGTACGAAGGCGATCTGCTCGACGCGGGTCCGTTGCCGGAGATCGCCGCGGCGACCGAGCGGAACGGGTTCGACGGCTTCTCGTTGAGTGAGCATCCGGCGCCGGGCGCCCGCTGGCTGGCCGCGGGGGGTCATCAGACGCTGGATCCGTTCATCGGGTTGGCGTTCGTAGCGGCGGCGACCGAGCGGTTGCGGTTGATCACGTATCTGACGGTGGCGCCGTATCGCAATCCGATGCTGCTGGCGAAAACCGCTGCCTCGCTGGATATCCTGTCAGGTGGGCGGGTAACCGTCGGGTTGGGTACGGGTTATCAGAAGAGCGAGTTCCATGCCCTCGGCGTCGATTTCGAGGAACGCAACATCTTGTTCGACGAGGCCCTGGATGTGCTGCCGCGGCATTGGAGCGGTGAGCCGTTCAGCTATACCGGCCGTCACTTCAGCGCGCGCGACGTCATCGCGCGACCGCGACCACCCCAGCAGCCGATTCCGTTGTGGATCGGCGGCAATTCCGCGCTGAGTCGTCGCCGGGTGGCCGAGCGGGCACAGGGCTGGATCCCGATGAGCGGTGGCGCCGAGTTGGCCACCACCGCGCGCACACCGTCGCTGGGGTCGGTGCCGGAGTTGGCGCGCAAGATCACCGAGATCAGAGCCCGGGCGCAAGAGGCCGGGCGGACCGACCATATCGATGTGGTCTATTCCTACGGCGACGAGTCCATCACCGAACCGACGGTCGACGTGGAGCGCCATACCGCGGCATTGGCCGAACTGGGCGAAGCCGGAGTGGACTGGATCGTGATCTCGAACCGGACCCGCGAGTACCGGGAGACATTGGATTTCATCGAGGGCTTCGGCACCACCTATCTCGCGTCGGTCACGTGAAAGGCTGGTTCGAACAGCGCGCGGGACTGGACGGCACGGTCGCTGTCGTGACCGGTGGCGCGGGCGGGCTCGGTCGGGCGATTGTCACCGACCTCGCCGCCAACGGTGTGCGAGTCGCGGTACTCGACACCGACCCCGACGCCACCGAGGCGCTGGCCCGGGTCGCGACCGAACGCGGCCTCGACATCCTCACACGAGTCGGTGACGCGAGGAATCCTGATGTCCTCGCCGCGCTCTTCGACGCCACCGACACTCGATGGGGACGCCTGGACATCGTGGTCAACGTGGTCGGCGGCACCTTCCGCGCGCCCTTCAGCGAGACCAACGCCAAGGGCTGGGACGCGGTGATACGCACCAACCTCACCCATGTGCTGCACACCTGTTCACTGGCGATACCGCGCATGCGCGCGGGCGGACGCGGCGGCAGCATCATCAACCTCACCACCATCGAAGCGCACCGGGCCGCGCCCGGTTTCGCGGTGTACACCGCGGCCAAGGCCGCGGTGGAGCAATTCGCCCGCACCATGGCGGTGGAACTCGCTCCCGACCGGATCCGGGTCAACAACATCGCACCCGACTACGTGCCCACGCCCAACCTGGCACGCATCGGCCACCCCGACAACGCGTTCGAAGACCCCGTCGGGGTGCGCGTCGCGGTCCCGATGGGCAGGGTCGGCGACGTCACCGATATCTCGAACAGCGTGGTGTTCCTGGCTTCGGCGCTCTCGTCCTACATCACCGGGTCGACGCTGCATCCCGACGGCGGCACCAAAGCATCGGCCGGCTGGTTCAACTGGCCCGACTACGGCTGGGCCAACCACGCGCCACTAGACCTGCTGCACGGTGCCGCCGACAAGGCAGCGACGTCACCGGGAAATGAACCTACAGGATGACTATTGATCGGGCCTGCCTCATCGCGGGCTGGGTCGGAGGGAGGATCGCATGGAGATCGACTCGGTCGCTGTGCACGGATTGCTGGCACGCTACGGGCGTTTGATCGACCAGCGCCGCGCCGAGGAGTGGAGCGAACTGTTCGTCGCGGACGGCTGTCTCGAGATCCCGGAGCGGGACCTCGTCGAGGGTCGCGCCGCGCTGACCGAATTCGCCGCGAACTCGCCGGAGGGGACGCACCTCACCGGTATCCCGGATCTGAGCCGTGGGGCGGATCGGGTGCTGGCATCCTCGTCGTGGATTTTCGTCGCCCGGGGGCAGCAGGAAATTCGTACGGGCTTCTACCACGACGAGATCCTGCCGCCGGCGGAATCAGGTGGTGACATGCTTTTCGTTCGTCGCAGCATCGTGTTCTTGCCGGTGCGGTCGGAATCCGACGTTCCGGGGGACGCGGCGGGTCTCGGTGTATGAGGGTCGGTCTGCACCGACGAAGGTGCCCGGTCGTCTCTGAGGGAGTCCGCCCGGGGCGCAACCCGGCGCTCGGTCGAGTTGCGCGGACGTGCCGAACCAGGGCGGGTGTCGTGCGGGTGTCGCGGTCGCCTTCGCGTACATAACCGATCGGGATGACAAAGGGTATTGGAGCCGATGTGGCTTCCGACACAGAATGAAGGGGTGTCCTTTCGTGCCCGACGCCCGCGGCATTCGAACGGCGGAGGGAACGGGTGTGAACGTCACTGCTCTCACGTGCGTGACTTCGCCGAGGTGCGGTGTCGCCGCATCCAGGTCCCCGGTCGGGTGGAATTCCGAGCCGGGCGGCTGACTTTCGGCACGTACACCGTCCCCGTAGCAATCACTTCAGAGGGAGAACAATTTCATGGGAGAGACGACAGTCGGCCCGCAGACACAGGCAGCCGACGCGCTGGCCGAAGCCGAGACATCACTGCGGGAACACGGTTGGTGTGTGGTGCCCGATGTGCTGACGGCCGATCAGGTCGCTCTGGGCAAGGACTTGCTCTGGAAGGCGGCCGAGGCGCAGGCCGCGGCGGGTGTGTCGGCCTCGCATCTCGACCCCAATGATCGAAATGTTCGGGTGTATAACCTGCCCGCTGTCGATCGGTACTTCATCGATCTCCTCGAACACCCGGCGGCCCTGGCGCTTGTTCGAAGTGTCCTCGATACCCCCGAGCTGGTATCCAACTTCACGGCGAACATCGCCCTGCCCGGATCCGGCGCGATGCGCATACATTCCGATCAGGCTCTGGTGGTCCCCGAGCCGTGGGTGCAGCCCTGGGCGATCAACATCATCTGGTGCCTCGACGACGTACACGAAGCGAACGGCGCCACTCGCTTTCTGCCCGGCAGTCATCACTTCAGTCGAATGGCCGACCTGCCCGCCGACGCGGCGGACAGGATGCAGGCATACTCGGCGCCCGCCGGTTCGATGATCGCGATGGACGGCCGGGTGTGGCATACCTCCGGGTCGAATGTCACCGCCGACGAGCAGCGCGCGATGCTGTTCGCCTACTACTCGGTGGACTTTCTGCGACAGCAGATGAATTGGTCGATGACCCTGCCGCCCAAGACCATCGAAGCGATGTCGAGCGAGACCAGGACGCTGTTCGGAATCGGCGCCAGCGGCAACACGCGAATCGGCGCGGAATTGACGCGATTGAACGGACAGTGAGCCCCCGGGCACAGTCGTAGCATATCGGCGATGCGGTCGGCATATCACCGACCGCATCGCCGAATCGTTCTACTGTCTTTTCGGTCAGCGGGGAATCACGGCACCAGCAGGGTGAGCATCTCGGCGACACACGCGGGCTTCGACGCGTTCTCCAATTCGACCGAGAAGCGGGTTGTGAGCAGGTGCCCCGTGGAGCTCGGCTCCAGCGAGAGGAATTCGGCGTACGCGCGGAGTCTGCCCTCGGCTGGAACCGTGGTGGGGAAACGCACCTTGTTCAGTCCGTAGTTGACGCGTGCGCTTCCGAAATCGGTGCGGCACAGCTGTGCGTTGAATCGTGGGATCAGCGACAAGGTGAGGAATCCGTGCGCGATGGTGCCGCCGAAATGGCTCGCGGCCGCGCGTTCGATGTCGACATGCGGCCACTGGTGGTCTTCGGTCACATCGGCGAATTCGTTGATGCGTCGCTGGCTCACCGAAAGCCACGGGCTGGGGCCGATTTTCGTACCGAGCGCGGCGCGAAGCTCGTCGAGCGAGCCGAAAACGCCGGTCACGAGACCGCCTCTGCGAAGAATGCGACGAGTTCGTCGATGACGAGTGCGGAAGGCATCGTTACTCCTGTTCGGTGTGCGTGGATGAACGGGTCCGATGTGAACCGGCTACGGATGGCCCGCGGGGGAGCGGGACAGCCGCTCGTCCTCCGACGTTCCCAGACAACCGCTTTCGATCAGCTCATCGATATCGTGCTGTGAGTACCCGAGCAGGCTCCGGACGACTTCCGCCCCGTCGCCTCCCAGCGCGGGCGCCGCGTCGGCAGACAGATGGCTTCCGTCGAACCTGGCGGGAAGTCCGGCGGCACGGTACGTGCCGATGCCGGGCTGTTCGAGGGGAGCGAACAGTGGGTTGGCCTCGAGTTCTCCGCTGCCGACGACTTCTTCGAAGGTCCGATACCGTTCGAACAGCACCGAACTGTTCTCCAACGCGGCGGCGACTTCGGCGCCGGTGCGTTCGGCGAACCAGCTGCCGAATACCGCGTTCAGGATGGCGCGGTGGCGATAGCGGTCCGCGTCTTTCGAGAAGTCGGCACCCAGACCGGCTTCGAGTGCGTCCACCACCGCACCCTGTCCGGTCAGTCGCACCAGATCACGCATATGGCGGGGGGTCAGCGCGACGACCATGAACCGTTGCGAGTCCTCGGTGACGAAATCGCAGCCATAGGTTCCATACACGGCGTTGCCGGTGGATTCGCGTCCTGATCCGTTGACCTGGACCTCGGTGAGATACCCGAGAGACCCCGAGATCGCCAGCGCCACATCGGCCAACGGTAGCGTGATCTCGGTTCCGAGCCCGGTCGTGTCACGGTGCCGGACCGCGGCGACGATCGCCAGCGCGGCGTACAAGCCGCAGGACACATCCCATGCGGGCAGGACATGGTTGACGGGGTCGGTATTCCGGACCGGACCGGTGATCGAGGGGAACCCGGTCGCGGCGTTGACCGTGTAGTCCACCGCTGCTCGTCCGTCGCGGGTGCCGGTGATCTCGAGGGTGATGACATCGGAGCGCAGTTCGCTCAGCACCGGGTGGCTCAGCCAGTCGCGACCACCCATATTGGTCACGAGAATGCCCCCGCCCGTACCGGATTCGGTGATCAGCCGTTGTACCAGCTTCTGCCCTTCGGGGCGTCGCATATCGCAGGTGATCGAACGTTTGCCGCGATTGAGACCGGTCCAGTAGATACTGTCCCCGGAGTCGGTCACCGGCCATCGGTTCTTGTCCGCGCCGCCACCGATCGGATCGACGCGAATGACGTCGGCGCCGAGTTGCGACAGCGTGAGCCCGCACAGCGGCGAGGCGACGAAACTCGATACCTCGATGATTCTCAGACCGGCCAGGGGGCGGTTCGACTTGTCGTGTGTCATGCCATCAATCCTGTGAATCGCCAGTCCAGAACCGGGCGGTCCGCCGCGGTCGCGTTGTGGGCTCGCACGATCGAACGCAACCGCAGCGCGGTGCCCGATCCGTGCGGCTCGGCGCCTTCCACCTCGACTGCGCTGGTCAGAGTGTCGCCCTCGTGGACAGGGCCCGTGTGGTCACAGGATTCCCAGCTCAGCACCGTCACCAGATTCGGCAGTGCGCGTGTCGCCTGGCCCAGTGCGATGCCGATGGTGTGGCCACCGTAGACCAATCTGCCCTCGGCGCCTACGCGTTCGTCGTGGTGTACGGCGGCGAGATTGAGTGTGAGCCGTGCGAGTTCCGGTGCGTTGGAGACGACGTCGCCGCTGCTGTGGAAGATCGAGCCGACCAACCCCGGTGTGAAGTGCGGGCCGGGCAGCCGCGTACGGAACGCGTCGAGTTTCCAGTCGGCTGTCGGCATCGGTGGTGCGGTCGCGGTCGTCCCGATCGTGGACAGATCGTCGGAGTGCACCGGTCGGTCCAGTGCCGCCTCGGGGTTCACCGGCAGCATGGCGCATCGGTGGAAGTCCAGGACGGTGCGATCGTGCTGGTCGACGGAGGTGACGCGCAGCGCGGCGAGACCGGTCGGCGCACGCCCGGGCCGTCGACTGTTGTCCCGCAGCCCTACCACCTCGGTCCGCGTACTCAGCGTGTCCCCGAGCACGGGAAATCGGTGAAATCGCAGGCCACGATAGAAGAGGTTCGCCTTCACGTGGTGGGTCGCCGCCGTCGACTGGCCGATCGCGATATCCCACACCAGGCCGGGGTGCGCGACCGAGGTGGACACGCCGGTGACCTTCTCGGAGGTCGGTGCGTCCAGGGGCAGACGCAGACGGTCGCCGACAATCGCCTGGTGTATCGCGGCCAGGCCGCTGGTGAGGGTTACCGCCGGTGCCGAATCGAAGACCGCGCCGTGCTCGAGATCATCGAAATAGGGTCCGCCCACGAAGATTTCATTCATTTCACATGCCTTCCGGAGCGAGGGCGACCGGGTGTGGCTCGCCGTTCGTCTCGTGCTTCGCCGACTGGAGACCGCTTCGCGTCCTAACGCCGCAGCTGCTTCTCGCTGCGTTCGGTGAAAGGCGGTCGCGCGATGCGCAGCAGGAAGTCGGAGAAGTTGCCGCGTCGAAAGATCGAACGCTCGTGACTGAATACGCGAACGCTGTGTTCGCCGTGATAGGAGCCCATTCCGCTGGCACCGACCCCGCCGAAGGGGAGGTCGGGTATGCCCAGTTGGAGCATGAGCGCGTTGATCGTCAGCGAACCGGACGACGTCTCTCGGACCAGTGTGGCCTGCACCGCCTCCGAGGTGGTGAACGCGTAGGCCGCCAAGGGATGGCTACCGGCGCGGATGGTCGCCACTGCTTCGTCGAGGTTCTCGACCGTGACGATCGGGAGTATCGGTCCGAAGATCTCCTCGCGCATGACCGGTGAGTCGGCGGCGACATCCACGAGGACGGTCGGCTCGATGTATTTGTCACCGAGATCATGCGCGCCGCCCAGCGCCACGGTCCCCGATTCGAGAAGTCCGATCAGGCGCGCGGTGTGGCGTTCGTTGACGATTCTGCTGTAGTCGGGATTCGATTTCGGGTCGTCGCCGTAGAGGCGACGGATCGAGTCGCGCAACGCGTCGACCAGCCGGGGCGCGACGTCGGGTGTGGTGAGGACGTAGTCCGGTGCGACACAGGTCTGGCCGTTGTTCGTGCACTTTCCCCAGGCGATCCAGTCGGCGGCCTTCTCGATGGGGAAGGTGTCGTCGACCCACACCGGTGACTTGCCGCCCAGTTCCAAGGTGACCGGAGTGAGCGTCTTCGCCGCGGCCGCCATGACGATCTTGCCGACGGTCTCGTTGCCCGTGAAGAAGATGTGGTCGAATTTCTCGTTCAGCAACGCGGTCGTCTCCTCGACACCGCCCTCCACGACTCGCACGGCGTCGGCGTCGAGATAGCGGGGCAGCAGGTCCGCCAGCGCCGCGGAGCATCGAGGTGTCAATTCGCTGGGTTTCAACACCACCGTGTTTCCCGCCGCGAGGGCGCCGATCAACGGCATGAGGGCCAGGTGCAGAGGATAGTTCCAGGGCGCGATGATCAACACTGTCCCGAGTGGCTGGCGATGTACCCGAGCGCGCCCGGGGCCCATCGACAACGGCGTCCGTACCCGGCGATCCCGGGTCCATTTCCCGAGGTTCTTTCGGACGTACGCGGATTCGGTCCGGACCGAGTAGATATCGGCTATGTAGCCATCGATGGGTTTACGGCCGAGATCATGGAGCAGCGCCTGTTCGAGTTCTCCCGAACGCTCGGTGAGCATTGTTTCCAGAGCGCGCAGTTGTTCGACGCGCCAGGACAGAGCGCGGGTCTTTCCCGAATCGAAAACCCGCCGCGCGGCCCGCACCTCGTCGGCCACCGAAACAGGTCGTTGGGTAGATGAGGCCGCCGCGGTCATGGTTCGACTCCTGATTCGTTGGTGATTCCGCACGGTCCGACGTGAGTTCAGAAGGTTTCGACTCCGTTGTTCCACGCGGGCGGCAGGTCTGGATCTGCCGCCGGATAGCAAACATGAACGTATCCGAACGATCATTCAATTGTCTACATTTTGATTCATTTGTCCCGTGCGCGCAGCTGAGCTCCGCGCCTGTGCGGTCGGGGCTGCCCCCGTGATGCCGACGTCGATCGCCGAATCCACACGTGCCGTGACCGCATCATCGGAGAGGTCGGGACGGACTGGTGCGCACCCGAGTGATCGCGGTAAGTGTCGTTCTATCGCTCGGGCGCGCAACAGCCTGCCTCATTCGGTCGATAGATCCTGCGGCCTGCCGCCCGGATCATCGCTCGCCGACTGTTCGGCTCGGCGCCACCCCGGTAGCACCTCGTCCGCGATCTCCTCGATGAGCGGGTCGTCCGGGTCGGCCTGTTGCACCCGTGCGAACAGTTGCCCGTACCTGCGGTAACTCGCGCCTCGCTCCTGGGTGGACCGGAATTTCGCGCCGCCTGAAAGACGCTGCGGAACAAAGGGATTGGAACCCCTTTGCAATCCCTCCAATTCGGTGAGCAGTCGATCGCGGAGTGTGTCACCCACGGTCGTCGCCGACTCCGTTCACCGCGACGAGCGGCGTTTCGTCGGGAATGCCGGGGCGGTAGAAGGCGGCCAGCTGCGCCGTAGCGGCGGCAAGACCCACGCCGACCGCGATGGCGACGCCGGTTCTGCCCGCCAGGGCACGGTCGATTCCGAGCTTGTGGTCGATGCTCCACCGGCCCGGACCGAGTTCGGCCAGGACAGTGGCGGCGGCGGCCAGATTCCCGACGTACTCGTAACCCTCTGCGGTGATGAAGAATCCGTTCGCCAGGTGGACCGAACGCGCCGCGACCGCCATCGTCGCGACGACGGCGGCGGCGGCCAGCGATGTACCGGCTCCGAGGATCAGCGCCGCACCGGCTCCGACCTCGACCACGGCACTCGCCTGCGCCTGTACTCGTGGATGCCGGAAACCGATCGACCCGAACCATCCGGCGGTGCCGTCGATGCTGCGGCCGTGCTTGACGCCGTGTGCGATCATCGTCGCGCCGATGCCCGAGCGCAGAATGAGGGCACCTACCGTGCCGTATCGCCGGTCGGTTCGTGTGGTGGGCAGACCCATGAGTGCGGAGCTCGTTCCTGTGGTGTGTGGATCAGATGTTGAAGCGCAGCGCGCCGTCGATACGGATGACCGTGCCGTTCAGATAGTCGTTCTCGATGACGTGCTGAGCGAGCGCGGCGTACTCGTCGGCGTGCCCCATTCGCTTCGGATTGGGAACCGTCGGACCCCAGCGCTTCTGAGCTTCTTCCTCGTCCATCTGGTACGCCGGGGTGTAGAAGGTACCCGGAGCGATGCACATCACGCGGACCCCGACCGGGGCCAGATCGCGCGCGGCGGTCAGGGTCAGGCCGATGACACCGCCCTTCGCGGCCGAGTAATCACTTTGACCGACCTGACCCTCGAAGCCCGCGATGCTGGCCGTCGAGACGATGACGCCTCGCTGGTCGTCGTTCGTGGGTTCGCTCGTGCTCATCGCCGCCGCGGCCTTGCTGAGCACATTGAACGTTCCGGAGAGGAACACATCGACGGTGCGACGGAAGGTCTCCAGCGAGTACGGCTCGCCCTGGCGGTTGACGATTCGCTTGGCGGCCGCCGGGCCGCCGTGCACGATGACGCAGGATCGCAGCGGCGCGGTCTCGACCGCGGCGTCCACCGCGGCCTGGACACTGCTCTCACTGGTCACGTCGGTAGCCAGAAAGCGTGCGCGACTGCCCAATTCGGACTCGAGCGCTTTGCCCTTCTCCTCCGCGAGGTCGGCGATGACGACATGCGCGCCGGCCGCGACGAGCCGGCGAACCGTCGCCTCGCCGAAGCCGCCCGCTCCGCCGCAGACGAGGGCGGAGGTGTTCTTCAGTTCCATCAGTACTCTTTCGATAGTCGGTGGTCGTCGGGCGCGTCGGATCAGACCTCGATGACGACCGCGCCGCCTTGTCCGCCGCCCGCGCACATCGTCGCCACTCCGATGCCGCCGCCGCGGCGGCGCAATTCGTGCGCCAGCGTGGTCAGCATGCGTGCGCCGCTGGCCGCGATCGGGTGTCCGAGACTGCACCCGCTGCCGTAGATGTTGACGATCTGCTCATCGATCCCGAGCTCCTGGCACGCCGCGACGGGAACCGAAGCGAACGCCTCGTTGATCTCCCACAGAGTGACATCCGCGAGCGAGAGACCAGCGCGGTCCAGTGCCGGGGCGATGGCCGCGAGACCACCGTCGCCGGTGTACTTCGGATCGACGCCGATCGAGGCCCAGGAGCGGATGGTGCCGAGGACGGTGAGGTCGTTGTCGCGGGCATAGTCCGAGGAGGTCAGCGTGAGAGCGGCGGACGCGTCGTTCATGCCGCTCGCGTTGGCCGCGGTGATCGAGAAGCCCTCGATCTCGGGGTGGACGGGCTTCAGACCGGCGACCCTCTCGAGGGTGGTGTCGCGACGGGGGTGTTCGTCGACGGCGAATTCGACGACGGTGCCGTCGGGTCGGGCGACCTTCAACGGGGCGATCTCGTCATCGAAGACACCGGCGTCGATCGCAGAGATCGCCCGGGCGTGCGAGCGAACCGCCCACTCGTCCAGCTGCTCGCGAGTCAGCCCGTACTTGACCGCGAGATTCCAACCGACCGAGAGACTGGTGTCGTCGGTCGCGTCGGCCGTGTACGGGAAAGTCGGCGGTATACGCTTCTCGGTCTCGTCGGTGCCGGGAACGCGCCACGTCAGCGCGGGGCTGGTCGAGAAGGAGTGGACGCCTCCGGCGACGACAACGCGATCCATACCGGATCGGAGGGAGCCCGCGGCGTTGGCGACCGCGGTCAAGCTGCCCGCGCAATGGCGGTTCACGGCCTGGCCCGGTACCCGTGTGAGACCGAGCGAGACTGCCGCGTATCGGGCCAGATCGCCTCCGCCATACAGTGATTCAGCGAATATGACGTCGTCTACGGCTTCCCCGGGGATGCCGGCGCGGCGGATCGCCTCGGACAGGATGTGAGTCGCGAGTACCTCGGCGGGGGTGTCCTTCAGCGTTCCTTTTCGCGCTGTCGCGATGGGAGTGCGGACTGCGCTGACGATGACTGCCTCGTTCATAGTTCCTCGATTCGCTGAGTGCGTCCTTGCCCATCAGGTATGAGTGAACGATAGTTCAGTATGATGAACAATACAATGAGAGACTGAGCGTGATGTCGATCCGCGCCCTGCATCTGCAGGAAGTTTCACGTTCATCTTTTAAATCGCAAAACCATCTGCTTGAATGATGGTTCATTATTTCGTAACGATGCTGAAATGGGTGACTCGTCATGGCGGACGGCCTCGAACACGCGCTACGTCGCAACGACTACACGTTGGACGACGGGCAGAGGGCTGTGAGTGAGGCGTTCGCCGACTTCTTCGGCGCGGTGTCGCCCAGTGAGGTCGTTCGGGCCGCCGAGGTTGGATTCGACCGCGTGGTATGGAACCGGGCATTGGAAATCGGAGTGGTCTCGATGGCCGTTGCCGAGTCCCAGGGTGGTGACGGCGCCACGGCGATCGATCTGGTCCTGGTGGCCGAACAGTACGGCGCGCACCTGGCCCCGATTCCTCTCGTCGAATCGATCGCCGCCGCGCGGTTGATCGCCGAGTCGGTCGCGGACGGGCCGGACAATCCGCTGCGGTCGATCATCGACGGCACTCGAATCGCGACGATCGCACTTCGGCCCGCTCACGAGGCCGGGCGCCAGCTCGTGCCTGCCGGTGCTGTCGCGGATATCGCGCTGGTGCTGGAGGATGACGAGTTGGTCCTGATACCCGCGCCGGAACACGTGCATCCCGAGCCGAATATCGGCGAGTCCCCGCTCGCGTGGTGGGATCTGGCAGCGCGGTCGGATCGGCAGGTGCTCGCCTCCGGCCACGGAGCGGTGCTCGCGTACCGCAGGGCGGTCGGACTGTGGAAACTTCTCACCGGCGCCGCGCTGGTCGGCTCGGGTGATGCGGCTATCCGTCTCGCGGTGGACTTCGCGAACTCGCGCAAAGCTTTCGGGCAGTTGATCGGAACCTTCCAGGCGATCTCGCATTCGCTCGTCGACGCGGCGATCCTCATCGAGTCGAGCCGGAATATCAATCGCAAGGCCGCGTGGTTCGCCGAGTACGAGCCCGAGGCCGCGCCGGAGTTGCTCCCCGCCGCGTACGTGTCCTCTGTGCGCGCCGCGGTCGAGGCGTCGACGGTCGGCATCCACGTTCAGGGCGGATTCGGCTTCACCACCGAATCCGATATGACACTGCATTTCCGCCGTGCCAAGGGCTGGCCGCTGGTCGCGGGGCGTCTCGCCGACGATGTGCGCGCGGTCGGCGACGCGCTTCCCCTCGCGCGGGCGCTGTAGGGAACTTCAGGAACTCAGGAAGAAGGACGATGGATTTCGGCAAGCTGGATCTCACGCGCGAACAACTCGCATTCTGGGACTCGCTCGATGAGTTCTTCGACTCCCACGCCACCGAGGCGGTCTACGAGGAAGAGCGCCGGACCGGATCGGGGTACAGCGACACCTTGCACAAGGCCCTCGGCGAGCGCGGGTGGATAATGCCCACGTGGAGCCGTGAACGCGGCGGTGCGGGACTGGACGTCGTATCGAATCGAATCCTGCAACTCGAGATGGACCGGCGAGGCGTCCCTGATATCACTCTCGGCACCACGCACCTCGTGCTCGCCGTCGTGGAGGCGGCCGGATCGGAATCGTTGAAGAGCAAAGTGCTACCCGGGGTCGCCTCGGGCGACATCCGCATGTGCTTGGGTTACACCGAGCCCGACGGCGGCTCGGACCTGGCCGGTGTCCGCACCCGCGCCACGCGCTCGGAATCCGGTTGGATCATCAACGGCGCCAAGATGTTCACGACCGGCGCCCACAACTGTCAGTACACCATCCTGGTGACCAGGACCGATCCCGACGCCCCCAAGCACCGCGGCATCACCGTCTTCCTCGTGCCCCTCGACCGGCCCGGCGTGGAGATTCGGGCGATCCATACCGTGGGCGGTGAACGAACCAATGCGGTCTTCTACGACGATGTGTTCGTCGACGACGACTACCGACTCGGTCCGGAGAACAAGGGCTGGCAGGTCATCGCATCGGCATTGCAGACCGAGCACGGGGACGACGAGGTCGACGGGCTCGGCGAATTGAGCAATGGGATGGTGTACGCAAAGACGTTGCGGACCCTGCTCTGGCATGCCACGAAGTGGGCCGAGACATCCGGGCCGGACGGAAACCGGCCGTTCGACGATCCTCTCGTCCGCGCCCTGCTCTCGGAGATAGCGATCGATCTCGAACTCATGCGCGGCGCACCCGGATCGATGGGCCGGATCATCGCCTCCGAGCGGCTCATCCAGCGTAGCGCCGAGTTGCTCGATGTGATCGGCCTCGAAGCCGTTCTGCCCCGCGGCGCGCGGGGCTGCGTCGAAGACGGGATCTTCGAGTGGGGGCACCGCTACGCGCAGGGCACCGCGATCTACGGCGGAACCACCGACATCGCCCGCAACATCGTCGCGCAACAGAACCTGAAGTTGCCGCGTCCACCCAAAGTCGGCTGAGCCCCGCCCGGTATCGGACCAGCTCCTCGTGGGCGCTTCAGCGGTGGGTGTCACCGATCCGATCTCCGGTTCGTCGCCGAGCTCAAGCGGTGTCGTGTTAGAGTTTAAAAAATTGAACAGGCGCTCATATCATTGTAATGCCAGGTTGAACCGTCTGTCCGGGGAGTGAACGCGAAATGCCTCTCCTCGTCGGTCGGAACCGTGCGGTAAGCGGACGCGGAGGTCCGCGACGCCGTGCGGTAGCGCTCTCGGGGTACCGCGCCTACCCGACACGTGGTTCATCGAAGAACGCATGCCGACACGAGGACGTGCCGCGCAGGACGAAAGAGTGGTGTAAGTCGAATGGCCGAATACAAGGTCGGAGAACGGCTACGCAGTCGCGTATCCGGTGTGCATGTTCTCGTCATCCGGGTGAGCGACGTCGATGTCGAGATCACCTGCGGCGGGGAGCCGATGGCGCGGGAAGGCGAGACTCTCCCGGAGATCGACTCCCCTGTGAGCGGATCGCCGGTGGTGATGGGCAAGCGCTACGAGGACGAGGCGGCGTCGGTGGAGGTCCTGTGCGTCAGCGCCGGTGACGGCCCGCTCGCGGTGAACGGCGCGTCGCTGCAGCTCAAGAACCCCAAGCCGCTACCGGCGTCGGACTGACCGCCGCTACCGGCTCGCCCCCTACCGAAATCACGAAGGTCGTCGAAGTGAATCTCGAAATGCTGTTGGCCATGGCCGCGTCGACGTGGCCTGACGAGACCGCGATCGTGGAAAGCTCCACTCGGATCCGTCGTGCCACCTATCAGGAAATCGCGACGATGTCGGCGGGCGGCGCGCAGGTGGCCGTCGACGCGGGCAGTGACGCGATCCTCTTCGTCGGAGTGAACGGTGTCGCGTTTCCGGTCGCGCTCTTCGCCGCGGCGCGGGCGGGCATTCCCTTCGTCCCGCTGAACTACCGATTGTCCGACGACAAACTGGGCGCGTTGATCGCTCGCTTCGACAACCCCCTGGTGGTCACCGACACTCCCGAGCGTATCCACACGCGGGGGCGAGTGCTCAGCGCGGGCGAATGGCTGGACATCGCGGCCGACGTCACTCCGCTCGAGGAGAACCCGGTCGATCCCGAGCGGATCGCCGTCCTGCTGTACACCAGCGGCACCACCTCCGAACCCAAGGCCGCGGTGCTGCGCCATCGCCACCTGGTTTCCTACATCCTCGAGACGGTCGAATTCGGTTCGGGTGGCGTGGAACAGGCCGGCCTCGTCAGCGTTCCCCCCTACCACATCGCCGCCGTCGCGAATCTGCTGTCGAATCTGTACGCCGGGCGTCGACTGGTCTATATCGACCGGTTCGACGCCGAGGCGTGGCTGGATATGGCCGATGCGGAAGAAGTCACCCACGCGATGGTCGTGCCGACCATGCTGGCGCGCATCTGCGACTACTTACGCGAGCGCGACCAGAAAGCGCCGCCGCTGCTGTCCATCTCCTACGGCGGTGCCCGCATGCCGATGAGCGTGATGACCCGGGCGCTGGAAGCATTCCCCGACACCGGATTCGTCAACGCCTACGGTCTTACCGAAACAGCGTCGACCATCGCGCTGCTCGGACCGGACGACCACCGGGCAGCCATCGAATCCGATCTCCCCGAGATCCGTGCCCGGCTCGGATCGGTGGGCAGGCCGCTTCCCGGCGTGAGCATCGCGGTCCTCGACGAGGCGGGAAACGAGTGCCCACCCAATGTGCGTGGGGAACTGTGCGTCAAGGGGCCGCAGGTCTCGGGTGAGTACTACGGCAAGGCCGACATCTCCTCCGGTGACGGGTGGTTCCACACGCGGGACCAGGCGTACATCGATGACGGTGGGTATGTCTTCATCGAAGGCCGCATGGACGACACGATCATCCGGGGTGGTGAGAACATCGCGCCCGCGGAGATCGAGGAAGCCATCGTCGCGCATCCCGCGGTGCTGGACGCGGGTGTCGTCGGCGCGCCGGACGACGAGTGGGGGCAGCGCATCGTCGCTCATGTCGTGCTGCGTCCGGGGGAACAGCTGAACGATCACGAGGTCACCGACTGGGTGCGGTCACGGCTGCGGTCATCGAAGACGCCCGACGAAGTCGTCTTCAGCGCCGAACTGCCACGGACCGATACCGGAAAACTGGTACGGAGGCTACTGTGACCGCCGGAAACGACGGGGGGAGGAGCGGGCGATGACAGAGACTCCTGGCCGGGTGCTGCCCTTGGTGCTACCCGAGACCGAGTTCTATTGGACATCGGGCGAAGACGGTCATCTGCGTGTCCAGTCGTGCTTGTCCTGCGACTCGCTGATCCACCCGCCGAAACCCATTTGTCCGGCATGTCGTTCTGTGCGGACCGATCGGCGCGTCGTCTCGGGCAAGGGAATCCTGTTCGGGTACACCGTGAACGAGCGGTTCGAACTTCCCGGGCTGCGTCCTCCCTACGTCGTCGCCGAGGTCGCGCTGGACGAGGATCCGCGGGTGCGGCTCACCACGCTGCTGGTCGACTGTGACCGTGGGGCTATCGAACTCGGAATGCCGGTCGAAGTGCTCTTCGAGCGACACGAGGACGTCTGGCTGCCGCTGTTCCGGCCGAGTGAGTCCGATACCGAACGGCGTGATCTGCCCGACGACGAGATCGCTCCCGCCGAATACGCCAGGCATGTCCGTCCGATGGTCACCACGGACAAATTCGAGGACAAGGCGGTCATCAGCGGTATCGGTGCCTCGGAGATCGGTCGCCGGTTGATGCGCGATCCGCTCGCGCTCACCATCGAGGCCTGTGAGCGCGCGGTCGCGGACGCCGGTCTGACCTTCGACGACATCGACGGGCTGTCGACCTACCCCGCCGGCGGTGTGGAGACCGGTCACAGCGAGGGCGGTGTCACCGCACTCGAGTCGGCATTGCGAATCCGCCCCACCTGGTACAACGGCGGAGGCGAGACCTTCGGCCCCGGTGGTTCGGTGATCGCGGCGATGATGGCGGTCGCGACCGGATTGGCCCGGCACGTCCTCTGCTTCCGCACGGTATGGCAGTCGACACACGAGGAACTTCAGCGCCAGGGACGGTTGCCGGTCCCGAGCGGCGGCCGGGTCGCTGGACTCATGGGATGGTCGCTGCCGTTCGGCGCGGTGTCAGCGGCGCATACGCTGGCCCAGACCGCGCATCGTCACTTCCACAAATACGGCACCACTCGTGAGACGCTCGGCTGGATCGCGCTCAATCAGCGCGCCAACGCGGCACTCAATCCCACCGCCGTGTACCGCAAGCCGATGACGATGGAGGACTACCTCTCGGCTCGCACCATTACGACGCCGTTCGGCCTCTACGACTGTGACGTTCCGTGCGACGCCTCGATCGCGGTGGTGGTTTCGGCGGCGGACACCGCGGGGGACCTGGCGAAGCCTCCGGTTCGAGTCGAGGCGGTGGGTACGCAGCTGCTGGAGAAGATCGACTGGGACCAGAGCACATCCACTCACGAACCACAGGTGCTCGGGCCCGCCGCGCATCTGTGGACCCGCACGGACCTGCGCCCTTCCGACGTCGACATCGCGCAGTTGTACGACGGGTTCACCTTCAACTGTGTGTCCTGGATCGAAGCGCTAGGGTTCTGCGGAATCGGCGAGGCAAAGGATTTCCTCGACGGCGGCCACAATATCGCCCGTGACGGCCTTCTCCCACTCAACACCCATGGTGGACAGCTCTCACACGGGCGCACACACGGCATGGGCCTGATCCACGAGGCGGTCGCCCAGTTGCGGGGCGAGGCGGGAGACCGTCAGGTCAGCGACGCCCGGGTTGGCGTTGTCAGCAGCGGTGGACTCACCCCGAGCGGTGTGATGCTCCTGAGGGCCGACCGATGACCGGCGACGTCCGCCGCGGGAGCGCCGGTGTCGGCGTGCGATACGAGGCGTCAGCTGGTATGGCTATGAGAAGGTTGGTAGAACGTATGCTGTGTTCATCATGTTCAGCGGCCGTTCAGATCAGTTTGCAGTGATTCGCCCGATTGAGCGAGCAGATGCTTTGGCGGTAGAGAGGAGGCTGGAACGATGATGGCGAAGGCGAAAGCCGACACCGGCGAGCACCAGACGATCACCGAACACGATGAGGTCGCGTCCAGAGCGGACAATCGGATCGAAGGTGAGCGAAACAGCAATGGCCGGTCGCCGTCGACCGCCGCGAGCCCGCGCGAGATACGTCGGCAACAGCGCATCGAGATGTCGCGCGAGCAGATCCTCGACACGGCGGAGGAACTCTTCGCCGAGCATGGTTACCACAACACCGGTCTGAAAGACGTCGCCTCCCAGTGCGAATTCTCGGTGGGGTCGATCTACACGTTCTTCGACAGCAAAGACGACCTGTACGAGCAGGTTCTGATGCGCAGAAGTATTGCGATCGAGTCGATCCAGAAGCTGGTTCCCGAGGATGCTCCCGCCGATGAGCGACTTGTCGGCCTCGCTCAGATCCAGATTGAGCACGCGCTGAACCATCCTGCGTGGGGAGCGTTGTCAGCGGAGATCTCACGGATGGCCCGATCGCGTGGCACCGACATTCCGGCGGCGTGGAATCACTACCAGCAGCGAGTTCTGGAATACATCTCGGAAGTGATCGAGACGGGCCAGGCGGACGGCACGCTGCGGCCGGGATCGCCGATCGCGTTGGGTCGCTTGTATTTCGCCGTGGTGACCTCTTTCATTCTCGTGACCACCGTCGCCAAGACCACCACCGACGAGGACGGTTGGCCGACGGATACCGAGGAATTCCTCGAATTCGTGTTCGACACCTTCAGCGCGCGCCCGCGGCACGTCAACGGAGGCTGATATTCGATTCGGCGAGGCCGCAGCGTCGCCCTCGTAGAACCGAACGGAAGAGGCGGAACCACGCTGTGGTTCCGCCTCTTCCGTTCCTGTCGTGTCCGAATGAGGTAAGTCCTCGGCCACGAGAGTTCACTCCTCAGCCTACGCAAATTCATGATGCTGAACTGTCATTCAATCTGATATAGGTATGTCAGATCTATTTGTCTGCTGATTCAGTCATATGTATTGTGAACAGGGACACAGGTCGACGATGACTGGTCGGCCCGCGAGAGGAGATTCATGGCCGCGGCTTCAGCGGGCGAATTTGCGCCTGGCGCAGCAAAGGTCCGGGCGCTTCGGGTCGGCTTCATCGGCCTGGGCAGTCAGGGTGCCCCGATGGCCCGGCGAATCATCGACGCCGGATATCCGACCACCCTCTGGGCCCGGCGGCAGCAGAGTCTGGAGCCCTACGTGGACACGACCGCCGTCCTCGCGGCCACCCCCGCGGAATTGGCGCGAGCGAGCGACCTCGTGTGCGTATGTGTCGTGGACGATGCGGGCGTCGAGTCGGTGCTGACCGGGACGGACGGAGTGTTCGCCGGAATGGCGCCGGGAGGTGTTGTCGCCATCCACAGCACGGTACATCCGGATACCTGTACGAAGATGAGTCGAATCGCTGCCGAGAACGGGATCGCCGTGATCGACGCTCCGGTCAGCGGCGGCGCGCCGGCGGCCGAGGCCGGGACTCTCCTGGTGATGGTCGGCGGCGACCGGCTGGCCGTCGAGCGCTGTGAACCGGTGTTCCGGGCCTATGGTGACCCCGTCGTGCATATGGGTGAGGTGGGCTCGGGTGAGGTCGCCAAACTCCTCAACAACGTGTTGCTCGCCGCGCAATTGGAAGCCTCGGCGGGGATTCTCGATATCGCGGTGTCGATGGGTGTGGATCCGCGGCGGCTCGGTGAAGTCATCGCGCGTGGCACCGGGGCGAGTTTCGCGATGTCCCTGCTCGGGCCGCGCGGGGGGGAATGGGGCGAGATGGCGGCCGCGGCCGGGCCCCTGCTTCGCAAAGACGTCGGGATCTTGGCGGAACTGGTGGACGGCCTTGCGGTCTCCCGTGGAGCCGTATGGGACGCGGCCGACGAGGCGCTGCGCCGCATGGGCTCACCGCGCGGCGGGTCGGCGGCGAAAGCCGACATCTCAAGAGGTGAATGATAGTTCATTTTCTTGATTTCCTTGTGTAATCAATCGAATATAGGTACCGTACAAGTGATTCAGGTCTCAGTGTCTGAACAGAGTCGTGTGAGTGAGGGAGTTCGAAGATGCCATCGAGGCCGATGAGTGGGGTACGGGTGGTCGAGGTCGCCCAGTTCACCTATGTGCCCGTGGCGGGGGCGGTACTGGCCGACTGGGGTGCCGATGTGATCAAGGTGGAGCACGCCGTACACGGTGACGCCCAGCGCGGTCTGCGCAATCTCGGCGGTACGGACGCGATCGGTGGGTTCGCACCGCTCATGGAGCACCCCAACCGGAGCAAGCGTGGTATCGGTTTGGCGTTGGAGAAGCCCGAGGCGCGTGAGGTTCTCTACGAGATCGTTCGCAGGAGCGATGTGTTCGTGACCAACTTCCTGGCTGACGCGCGTAAGAAACTCGGTATCGATGTCGATGACATTCGGGCGATCAACCCCGACATCATCTACGTCAGGGGTACTGCTCTGGGTGTGCGTGGTCCCGAGGCCGACAAGGGCGGTTACGACTCGCCGACCTTCTGGTCCCGTGGCGGTAGTGCCGTGGGCGCGACCCCGGCGAGTCTGGGTGGCGTCGTCGCGCAGCCGGGGCCCGCGTGGGGCGACACTCTGGGGGGCATGAATATCGCCGGTGGTATCGCCGCGGCGCTGTTCGCGCGGGCCCAGACCGGTGAGCCCTCCATTGTCGATGTCTCGCTGTTGGCCAGTGGCGCGTGGGCGAACGCGTTGTCGGTCGACATCGCCCTCAACGGCGGCCCCATCGCCGAGGGCGCGGATCCGGTGAACGGCCCCGCGATTCCGGGTAATCCGCTGGTCGGGCTCTACGAGACCTCCGACGGTCGTCATGTCAATCTGTGCATGTTGCAGCCCGGACGGTATTGGCCGGATTTCTGCAGGCATATCGATCGTGAGGATCTGGTCGCCGATCCGCGTTTCGCGGACGCGGAGGCGCTGATGACCAACTGGGAGAGCGCGTCGAAGGCGGTGGCGCAGGCACTGGGGCAGCAGACTCTCGCGTTCTGGACCAAGCGATTCGAGACCCTGGAAGGCCAGTGGGGGGCGGTTCAGAACGCGCTCGAGGTCGGTAACGATGTCATGTTGCGTGCCAACGGGTACGTGGCGACGGTTCTGGACGTAGACGGGCAGAGCCGTGAACTGGTGACCTCGCCGGTGCAGTTCGACGAGACCCCCGCCACACCGGGACGCGCCCCGCAGTTCGCCGAGCACACCGACGAGATCTTGAAGCAGCTCGGTCTCGGCGAGGAGAAGATCATCGACCTCAAAGTCGCCGGCGCGGTCACCTGACGCGTTCACACCGCCACCGTCCGCCGACAACCAACTCCGACTGATCCGATCGCTGGGAAGGACGAACACCGTGTTACCGAAAGACGCCCAAATCATCTCCGTAGACGACCATGTCATCGAGCATCCTCGAGTGTGGCTCGATCGGATGCCCGCCAAGTACAAGGATGTCGCGCCGCGGATCGAAACTATGCCCGATGGCAACGACACCTGGATATACGAGGGCGAACCCGCGGGAAATTTCGCGCTCAACGCCGTGGCGGGCAAGCATCCGCGTGAGTTCGGTCTGGATCCGCGCAGCTACAACGACATGCGGCCCGGCTGCCACGACATCGCCGAACGCATCAAGGACATGGACGAAGAAGGCGTCTGGGCGCAGATGTGCTTCCCGAACATGGGCGGCTTCGCGGGCAGCACCTTTTGGCAGGGCAAGGACAAGGACCTCGCCGCGGCCTCCATCACCGCCTACAACGACTTCATCCTGGACGAATGGTGCGCCTACAACCCCGAGCGCCAGATCCCGTTGGTGATGGTCCCGTTCTGGGATGTCGCGGCATCGGTCAAGGAGATCGAACGCACGGCAGCCAAGGGCGCGCGGTCGGTGACCTTCCTCGAGGCGCCGCACAAGCTCGGGCTGCCTTCGTACCACACCGATCACTGGGATCCGGTGATCGCGGCAGCGTCGGAAGCGGACATGCCGCTCTCGGTGCATTTCGGATCCGGTGGCAGTCCGCTGGGCCTGGCGCCGGACGGCGACATGTTCATCCAGATCGCGCTGTTCGGCCTGAATTCGATGATGGCAACCGTCGATCTGCTCATGTCCAAGGTGTTCTACAAGTTCCCGAACGCGAAGTTCGTGCTCTCCGAGGGCGGCATCGGGTGGATCCCGTACCTGCTCGAACGCACCGACTACTCGTGGTCACGCCACAAGTTCTGGTGCGACGTCGACAAGGAACAGGTGCCCTCCGAGCTCTTCAAGGATCACATCTTCGGCTGCTTCGTCTCCGACGACACCGGTCTCGAAGCGCGTGATCGCATCGGTGTCGAGCAGATCCTCTTCGAGAGCGATTACCCGCATTCGGACTGCAACTGGCCGCACACCCGCAAGATGCTCGAGGAGTCCCTCGCGGAGGTCCCCGACGACGAGGCGCGGCTGATCGTGGAGGGCAACGCCCGCCGGATCTTCAACTTCCCGCGCGTCAGCTGAGCTGATACCGCCCGGATAGACCCCGGTTCCGACACCCACTCAGAGAGGAGCACGCCGTGTCCGTCGCATTCGTCGGGGCAGGCCGGATGGGCTTGCCCATGGTCCGCCGACTCAGTGCCGCGGGCGAGTCGGTGCGCGTCCTCGCCAGGTCCGACTCGACCCGAGAGGCGGTGGGCGGTATCGCCCGCGCGGTCGCGGTGTCGACGGTGACCGAGGCCGTCGACGGCGTCGAGGCGGTGATCGTCTGCGTGCACAAGGATTCGGAAGTGCGGGAGATATGCCTCGACGCCGGGCTCGTCGACGGCATGCCCGATGGCTCCGTGCTCATCGTGCACACCACCGGAAGTCCCGACACGGCAAAGGATTTGGCGCGAGTCGCCGAGCCCCGGGGGGTCCGGGTCGTCGACGCGCCGGTCAGCGGCGGACCCGATGACATCGCCCGCGGTGCGGTCACGATCTTCGTCGGCGGGGACGACGCCGCGGTGTCCGCGGCTCGTCGATTCCTCGGCGCCTACGGCGAACCACTGATCCACGTGGGGCCGCTGGGCAGTGGTCAGCTGATGAAACTCGTCAACAACTCGATATTCCTCTCCAACATCGAGGTCATCGTCTCGGCGACACGTTTCGGCGCGGTCGGCGGTCTCGATATCGAGACCATGCTGACCTGTCTGCGACAGGGGAGCGCCCACAGCGCCGCGCTCGAGGGGATCGCGCGCGCGGGATCGCCGGAAGGTTTCCTGCACAGCGTCCGCGAGTTCTTGGACAAGGACGCCGCGGTGGTCCGCGAGGTCGCGGACTCCGTCGGCGCCGACCTCGGTGCGATTCGACCGCTGCTCACCTCCGGATCGCGTCCACCGGCGGACGCCGTTCGGGTTCGATGAGAGACCTGTAGCGGCACTCGGTATTTCGCCTTCGACACCCGCGTCGGCAGACCCACTCGGCACCTTCACAGATCAGGGACATCAATGACAGAACCGAAACATCTCTTGTTCATCGACGGGAATTTCACGACCGCCACGGGCAACCGGGTATTCGAGAACATCAACCCCGCGAACGAAGAGATCATCGGCACCGTGCCGGACGCGGGCGCGGACCAGATGGAGCAGGCCATCCTGGCCGCGCGTCGCGCGTTCGACACGACATCCTGGTCGCAAGACCACGCTTTCCGTCGTCAGTGCCTGATCCAGTTCCAGGAGGGTCTGCGCAAGTCGGCCGAATCACTGCGGCCGATGATCGTGGCGGAGGTCGGCGCGCCCGTTCTGACGACCTACAGCATTCAGCTCAACGAATGCGTCGAATTCATCAGTCATTACATCGACCTGCTCGAGACCTTCGAGTGGGAACGCGAGGTGCCGCTTTTCCCGGGCGAGCAGCCGCCCTCCCAGCGCATCGTCCGCCGCGAGGCGGCGGGTGTCGTCGGTGTCATCACCCCGTGGAACGTGCCGCTCTACCTGAATATCTGTAAAGTCGCCGCGGCACTGGCCGCCGGATGCACGGTCGTGCTGAAGCCCGCGCCGGACACGCCGTACAGCGCGCTGGTCCTGGGCGAGATCGTGGCAAATCACACCGATATCCCGGCCGGTGTCTTGAATGTCGTGTCGACCTCCGACAACGAGGTGGCCGGATTGCTCACCTCCCATCCCGCGGTGGACGCGATCACTCTGACGGGTTCCACCGCCACCGGCCAGAAGGTGATGGCCGCAGCGGCCTCGACGGTGAAACGCGTGACGCTGGAACTGGGCGGCAAGGCTCCCGCGATCCTGCTCGATGACGCGGACTTCGGTTCTCTCGCACAGCTTTTCGCGATGATGATCGGATTCCATGCAGGGCAGGGCTGCACTACCTACACCCGGCTTCTCGTGCCGGAGACGCGTCACACCGAACTGGTCGACATCATGACCGAGGCGATGAAGCACATCCCCTGGGGCGATCCGACCGATCCGGGCAACATCATGGGGCCGCTGATCAACAAGCGCCAGCACGAATCGGTCCTGCGCTATTACGACATCGCGAAGCAGACCGGGCGCGTGGTGCTGGGCGGCAAGGCCGGGGACAAGTACGAGAAGGGCTACTGGGTGGAGCCCACCCTGGTCACCGACGTGGACCCGATGTCTCCGGTGGCACAGGAAGAAGTATTCGGGCCACTGCTCACGATTTTGTCCTACAAGGACGAGGACGACGCCGTCCGAATCGCCGACTCCACGATCTACGGGCTGGCCGCGGGGGTATTCAGTCCTGATCATGAGCGTGCGATGAGGATCGCGCGGCGTTTGCGTAGCGGCACCGTCGATGTGAACGGTGGTCGGTCGTTCCACGTCTCCGCGCCGTTCGGCGGCTACAAGCAGAGTGGGCTGGGCCGTGAGTGGGGGACCGAAGGGCTCGAGGAGTTCTTGGAGTTGAAGACCATCGCTTACCCGCATGTCGTGGGTTGACAGTATCGATCGGAAGGATTTCGGAATGGGTCAGGGAAGAGTTGAGGGCAAGGTTGCCTTCATTACGGGTGCGGCTCGTGGGCAGGGTCGTAGTCATGCGGTGCGGTTGGCGGAGGAGGGCGCCGATATTATCGCGGTCGATCTGTGTCGTGATATCGAGTCGAATACGTATGCGTTGTCGCGTCCGGAGGATCTGGAGGAGACGGCGCGTTTGGTGGAGAAGACCGGTCGGCGGATCGTGACTTTTCAGGCGGATGTGCGTCAGGGTTCGGAGTTGAAGGAGGCGTTGAAGTCGGGGGTGGCCGAGTTGGGGGGTCGTTTGGATGTGGTGGTGGCGCAGGCGGGTATCGCGCCGATGCTTTCGCCGGAGCATGTTCAGGCGTGGATCGATGTGGTGGATGTGAATTTGATCGGTGTGCTGAACGCGGTGCATGCGGCTCTGCCTTATCTGAAGGAGGGTGGGTCGGTGATCGCGACGGGTTCGGCGGCGGCGTTCATGCCCAACGAGCAGGTCGCCAATCCTGGTTCGGATCCGGGTGGTTCGGGTTATATCGTTGCCAAGCAGGGGCTTTCGGCGTATATGCACGAGTTGGCGCGGGCGTTGTCGCCGAAGTCGATTCGGGCCAATGTGGTGCATCCGACCAATGTGGATACCGCGATGTTGCAGTCGGATGCGATGTATCGTTCGTTCCGTCCGGATCTGAAGAATCCGACCCGGGAGGATGCGGTGGTGGCTTTCCCGGTGCAGCAGGCGATGCCGATTCCGTGGGTGGATGCGGTCGATATCAGTAATGCCGTGGTGTATCTGGCGTCGGACGAGTCTCGTTATGTGACCGGTTTGCAGTTACGTGTCGATGGTGGCTCGTATCTCAAGTCACACGCCTACCACCCGTAAGCCAGTCCCACAGTTCGAGTCAAGAAAGACGGACAATATGAAGGTTCGAGTGGATCCCGACCTGTGTCAGGGACACACGCTGTGCTGGATGACCGCGCCCGACGTTTTCATCCTCGATGAGGTCGACGGCCACGCCACCGCGATCGAAGGGGAAATCCCCTCGGATGAGGTCGACCGTGTCCGCGACGCGATCAGGTCGTGCCCCGAGCGCGCGATATCCGAACTGTGATCGGCTGAGGAACCAAAGTATGACCACAGACAGCGCACCGGGCACCAAGGGCTGCCCTATCGATTTCGAGCGTCACACCACAGATTTTCGTGACTCTTTCGTCGAACGCACAGAGGAGTTGCACGGTAAGTGCCCGATCGCGTGGTCGGACTCCTACGGGGGTTACTGGGTGGCCAGCGATATGCCGCAGGTCTTCGCCGTCGCCCGCAATCCGGAACTCCTGTCGAGTGATTTCGACGGAAAGGCGGAGCGGAAGGGTTATCAAGGCATCCTGATCCCCAACTACAGCATGCAGCGGAACCGCAGCGGATTCATCGAGATGGATCCGCCTGAGCAACAGGATTTCCGCAAACAGATCAACGCCTACCTGTCGCCGGCGGCAGTCGCTCGATGGGTGCCGGTGATCGATGAGCTCACCCGCGCCTGCCTCGACGAGGTGATCGAGACGGGTCGAATCGACTTCGTCGATGATCTGGCGAACATCGTGCCCGCGGTGGTGACGATGGGCCTGCTCGGCATGCCGTTGGCGGACTGGAAGATCTTCTGCGAGCCGGTGCACGCGTCTGTCTATACCGATCCGACCTCCCCCGAGATGATGGATGTGGTCAGGCGGATGCAGGAGGCCGACGCTCATCTGGCCGAATGGATCGTGAAGATCCGCGAAGAACCGCGACCGGGACTCATCCACGCGCTCAATACCCTGTCGATAGACGGTGAGCCGGTTCCGCATATCGACGTCTACGGGTCGTGCCAGTTGCTCATCGGCGGCGGATTCGATACGACGACGGCCCTGTCGGCGCATGCCTGGGAGTGGCTGTCACAGCATCCCGACGAACGAAAGCGGCTGCACGAGAATCTGGACACCATGCTGGACTCGGCCACCGAGGAGTTCTTGCGTTTCTATACCCCCGCACAGGGGAACGGGCGGACTGTCGCGAAGGATGCCGAGATCGACGGGGTCGAGTTGAAGGAAGGTGAGCGGCTCTGGCTGTCCTGGGCCATGGCGAACCGGAATCCGGACATCTTCCCCAACCCGAACGAGATCGATCTGAATCGGAGCGGCAACCGTCACGCGAGTTTCGGACTCGGTGTGCACCGGTGCATCGGTTCGAATGTGGCACGAAATCTGTTCAAGCGGATGCTGATCCAAGTGCTCGATCGCATGCCCGACTTCGTCTGCCGAGAAGAGGGCGCCATCCACTACCCGTCGGTGGGCATCATCAACGGCATGCAGAAGCTGCCGGCGACCTTCACGCCGGGCCAGCGGTCGGGTGAAGGTCTGGACGCGACCATCGCCCGTATGCAGCAGATCGTCGACGAGCAGCGATTGGCCGAGCCGGTCACCAAGCACAAGGCCGCAGCGCAGATCTGAAGCGTCGGAGTCCGATGTCGGTCCTCGGACCGGGACAGGGTATCCGGTGTACCCGTTCCGGTCCGACGACCGACTCCGGCGAAATCATCGCACTGTGCGGCCGCTCTGTCGGCCGGACAGGAATCACCGTGACGGAGGCAGGCATGGATCACGACACCGAACTCGTCGGCATGGGCATCTGATGGACGACGTCGAAGCGATCAAGCAGCTCAAAGCCCGGTATTGCCGGACCATGGATACCAAAGACTGGGCGGGTATGCGTCAGGTCTTCACCGACGATGTCGTGGTGGACACCACCGGATCGGGTGGGCCGGTGGTGACGGGGGCGGACGCGTTCATGGAGTTCCTCCTCGCCCAAGTCGGTGATATCCAGACGGTGCACCAGTGTCATACGCCGGAGATCACCCTGACAACGGCGACCACCGCGACGGGGGTGTGGGCCATGGCGGACATCCTGCGTCTGTCCGGCGGATCCGATATCCACGGGTACGGCCACTATCACGAGCGGTACCGGAAGGAAGCGGGCGAATGGCGGATCAGCGGATCGACGCTGACCAGGCTTCTGACCGGTGATCCAGAGGCAGCGTCACCCCACGGTTGAGTAGAATCGTATTCCAGCGATCGTGTGTAGCTCCGGGCCGCAGGCATCCGCCTGGGGCCCGAAGTCTTCGAGGCATTCGATAGCCACTTTCCAGGCGGTGCCACGTCGAGCTCTGCTCGCATAACAGATCCAGGAGGTCCCCCGGTGAACTCCAGGGATTTGCGCTATTTCGTCGTCGCGGCCCGCGAGTTGCACTTCACCCGTGCGGCGGAGAGCTTGTTCATCACCCAGCCCGCGCTCAGTAAACAGATAGCGAGTCTGGAACGCGAATTGGACGCCCAGCTTTTCGTCCGCCGCCGCGACGGCGTCGCCTTGACCGCGGCGGGTGAGGCACTGGTGGACTTCGCCCAGCAGATCATCGAGCTCGATCAGGAAGCCCGTCACGCGGTACGGCGCGCGACCAGCTCCGCGCGCACCCTGACATTGGGGTTCTGGCTCGCCCCCGGGCAGGAGATGCTGAGAAAGATCATCGAATCGTTCTCGACGCTGTATCCGGAGATCCATCTCGAATTGCGTCGTGCCGATTGGTCGAAGAAGGGGGCCGGCGTCGAGAGCGGTGAGTCCGATATCGGTCTCATCTGGCTGCCGCTGGGAAAGCGGCTCCGGCGGCTGAAATTCCACAGGCTCGGCCTGGAATCCACCGTGATCGCCTTGCCCACAGGCCATCGGCTCGCGTCGCGGGAAATCCTGTATCCGCAGGACCTGGTCGGCGAGATCTCGTTCACGGTTCCCAACGCCGGCACGACCTTCAGCATCGCCGGTCCGGAAAAGCCACGCGCTCCGGCTCGGATCGTCACCACTATCGATGAGACACTGGTCGGTGTCGCCAGTGGCCTCGGGGTGTGTCCGTTCACCGAGTCGGTGGCCCGCTGGTATCCCCATCCGGGAGTCACCTTCGTCCCGTTCGAAGGCGACGCGCCCGCCGAGTACTGCGTTGTCTGGCGCGCGGAGGACGAGTCGCGTCCCGAGATCCGGGATCTCGTCCGTGCGACGGTCAACGCATGGAGTTCGCTCGCGGTGACGAACGCGGCGACGTGAGCCCGCTCGCGCTGAACGAACATTCGCGATCATGCGAAGAACCGGTCACAGAACTGGTTCCGCACGGCTAGGACGTCGAGTTCGGGCGTGCGGAGCGACTCGATCTCGAGCCCTTGCCAGAACGCGAGAAGCTCGACCGCGGCAGCGTCGGGGTCCTGCTTCCACAGAAGGAGGCGGCGCAGCTCATCTCTGACCCTGCGGGTGCGTTCGGTGAAATAGCCGTGTGCTGGATGGCGCGCCGAGATCGCCTCGGCACCCACCATCACATACAGCCCGGTGATCTCGCGTCGGCTCATGTGATGGTCGAGTAGTCGGGTGAAGTACTCCCGAGCGGTAGTCGGGTCGGCGGGAGTACAGGTCGTGTCGCGCACGTCGATGAAGTCGGTGACCTCGGGTTGCTGGAGCACTGCCTCCAGCAGGTGGAGCATCGATGGAAAGTAGTACAAAACCGATGGTTTGCGGATACCGCAGGCCTGTGCGACATGCGCGAGCGAGACCCCGTTGAACCCCGCTTCGCTGATCAGCCGCGTGGCTTCGCGGACGATCTGCTTCCTTCGCGCGTCCGGATGCAGCCGTACGATACGGCGACGTTGCTGTGGGGGAGTTGTGGTCGAGGCTACAGACATCTCGCCTTCGTTCCTCACCGTTCGGCTCCTGACCGGTGTCGCGGTCGAGGGGGGGACGCGCAC
>NZ_JAFMPL010000219.1:0-1787 GCF_019038455.1 Nocardia noduli | reverse complement strand
CGCCGTGCCCGCATCCCCGCCCCCACCACCGGGCTGGTGAGCCTACGCCACCGCGCGCGTGACCTCGCGGTCGCCGAACGCCGCCACCGCGAATACTCCGGCTACGCCGCACAGCGGTTGTACGCCATCGACACCGCGATCGACGACGACCGCACCCCGCCGGTACCCGAACCGCGGAAGAAGGCCGGGCAGGTGTGGGCGCACGTGCAAGCCGAACTGTGGGACCGCTCCTACTTCCTGCACGTCGCGCACTGCTACACCGAAAACGACCGGCACCTGCTCGCCCCCGAACTCCCCGAACGCCACATCACACCCGAACGCCGGTACGCCCGTCTCGAGGACGCGGCCCGGGAGTTCCTGCGCGGACACGCCATCGAGCCCGAACCCTCCGCGCGGGCGCGGGGCGCGCGTGCCCGCCGCACCCGGCCGCAGTTCCCGCCACGGATCACCACGGCCGACCAGTCCCGCTTCGCCATCCGTCGCACCGGGCTCCCGGTGCCCAGCGACCGCGACGAATACCTGCCCTACAGCGAACTCGACGTCCGCGAGTCCACCTGGCAGGGCTCCGGGTTGGACTACGACCTCGCGGCGATGACCCCGTATCTCGGGTGGCCGTGCGTGGGCTGCTGGATCGACCGGCCCGCCAGCGACCGCCGCCCCTTCCACACCCGCCACGGGATCGTGCTCAGCGACGACGGGCTCTGCGATGTCTGCCGCGCCGACGGCCACCGCGGCATCCCCGCACTGCCTGCCGGGTTCGGGATGCGGAGCTTCGTCGAATCCCGCTGCGCCCACATCGCCGCCGCCCACCCCGAACAAGTGCGGACATTGCTCGATCGGGTGCGCGCCGCCGCGGCGAACACCGGACCGACCTGGCGGCTGATCACCCGATGGATGGCAATGAACCTCGAACAGCCCGAACGCGCACCCCGCCCCACCGCCGCGCGTCGGCCGCGCCGGGGCGGTTCCGCGCTCGGGGCCGGGCAGCGCATCGGACGCTGCGACGCCTGCGCCCGCAACGGCATCGTGCACGCCGACAACTACTGCACAGACTGCCGCATCGACCTCGGACTCGTCGCCACCAACGGCCACGCCGCAGCGGTGGCCTGACCCCGGCTCGATCCTCGCTCGCCTTGTTCGCCGGTCCGCCGCGGTGTCGACCCCTGCGGCGGACCGGTCCACCAACCCCCGATCCGACAGGAGCATCCCTTCGTGCATCGACTTCCGAACCGCGCCCGCCGCGCACTGCGCGCACTGCGCGACGCCGTACCCGTACCCGTACCCCACCCGGGCGAGGTCCGGGTACGGGTCTACCTCAACACCGACCCGACCGCGCTGCTCACCGGATACCGGCCCGACGCACCCGTGACACTGGCCTACACCTACATGCTGTGCGTCGACCCGGCCGCCGACACCGACGAGGTTCTGCTCGAACGCGTCTTCGCCACATTCAACGACCACCCCGAACACGACAACGACCACATCCACACCGACACCTGGTACGCCAAAGGGATGCACGGCGTGACAGGACTGCGGTCCCTGTCGGTCGGCGACCTCGTCGCACTCGACGACCGCCACTACACCTGCCAATCCCACGGATGGACCCGCGTCCCCGCCCCACCGGACTGACCGACACCGGCAGCGACCGTCCGCTCCCCGATCGGGGTGCTCAAACCCACACCAAGGGGCACCACCGGCAATCTGCCCACCCCGACCGGAAGGACCCATTCGCCGTGACTCACTCCGCGCCGCCCGCCGACCCCGCGCACCTCACGATCACCGAGCTC
>NZ_JAFMPL010000218.1:0-1987 GCF_019038455.1 Nocardia noduli | reverse complement strand
CGTGACCGGGTCACTGCGCCGCGACGACGGCGGACTGGACCGGCTGCTGTCCTCGCTGGCAGTGGTGGATGTGTCCGGTGTCGGAGTCGATTGGACACCGGTCTTCGATGGCCGTAGCGCGTCGCGGATTCCGTTGCCCTCCTACGCTTTCCAACACCGTCGTTACTGGCTCGACACGGTAACCGCATCCGGAGACCCCGACTCGCTGGGATTGTCGGTCGGGGTAGACGGTGGCGTCGACGGTGAATTCTGGGATGCGGTCGCTCGTGAGGATTGGGAGGCGTTGGGCCTCGAAGAAGGCTGCACTATCGGTGAAGTATCACCTTTGTTGTCGTCGTGGCGGCAGCAGCGTCGCGCCCAATCAGTGATCGATCAGTGGCGTTATCGAATCGGCTGGAAGTGGTTGGCCGAGAAGCCTGTCCGCGTGTCGGGGAAATGGCTCGTGGTGAGCCTGGCCGGGGCTGCGATAGGCGATGAAGTCTGTGGAGTATTCACAGCGGCGGGTGTGGAGACTCGGTGCTTGAAGGTTGACGCCGATCGGATGACGCGGCAAGCGATTGCCGATCTGCTCGAATCCGCAGGCCTATGGGACGAGTTCTGTGGTGTCGTTTCGCTCATTGCCTTGGATGACGGGATCGGTGGCGATTCACCCGTGATCTCTCGTGGTGTATTGGGAAATGTGTTGCTGCTCAAGGTATTGCATGAGATGGGTGCTGAGATCCCGTTGTGGTGTGTGACCAGCAGCGCAGTAGTCGTGAGTCCGTCGGATCGATCCGTCGATGCCACCCAGTCACAGATGTGGGGGGTGGGGCAGGTAGCAGGTCTGGAACTTCCGCAGTCGTGGGGAGGGCTGATCGACCTTCCGAACGTGCGGGACGACACCATCTTGCGCAGCCTGCCGACGGTGCTGTCGCGTGAAGACGGAGAAGATCAGCTGGCCATCCGCGAGAGCGGTGTCTACGGACGGCGGATGATGCGGGCACCCTTGCCCGGTTCCGGTCGGGGCAAGCATTGGCGTCCCCGCGGGACAGTCCTCGTTACCGGCGGCACCGGAGGAATCGGGGCACATGCTGCACGATGGTTGCTCGCAAACGGCGCAGAACACGTGGTGTTGGTGAGCCGTCGCGGGCGACAGGCTCCAGGCGCGATCGAGCTGGAGCAGGAACTGAGTGCCCTCGGCGGGCGAGTGACGATCATGGCCGCCGACATCGCCGAACGCACCGACGTGGCCGCGGTGATGTCCGCGATCGACAACGCCAGCATCCCGCTCACCGCTGTGATCCACGCGGCGGGAGTGGTCGATCAGCGGCTGTTGGCCGAGATCGACTCGGAGTCCATGACCACCGCAGCCGCGGCGAAAGTCGGGGGCGCACAGCATTTGGACGAACTACTCGGCGATCGCCGTCTGGACGCCTTCGTGCTGTTCTCCTCGGGCGCTGCGACCTGGGGCGGTGCCGGACTCGCCGCATACGCGGCAAGCAACGCCCACCTCGACGGCCTGGCACAGGATCGTCGATCGCGCGGACTGGTCGCCACATCCCTGGCTTGGGGCGGCTGGTCAGGCGGCGGGATGACCGAAATCGGCACAACCACCGAATACTTCGATCGGCTCGGGATCCGGTTGATGGAACCCGATCTGGCCTTGCAAGCATTGAGCCAAGCAGTCGCCAACAACGAAACCTTGGTGACCGTCGCCGACATCGACTGGCCGCAGTTCACCGTCTACTACACACTGTCTAGGCGTCGACTGCTCATCACAGACATACCCGATGCCCGAACCGACACCGACCACGCTGTCGACACCGAGAACACAGGATTGTCACTGCGGCAACGCTTGTCCGGCCTCGACGAAGCCGAACAGATCAAGATCCTGCTGGAATTGGTGCGGACCCAGGTGGCGATCGTGCTCGGACACGACGACGCCACCGCGATCGACGCCGACCGTAACTTCCAGGAACTGGGATTCGACTCCCTCACCGCCGTCGAA
>NZ_JAFMPL010000217.1:0-1999 GCF_019038455.1 Nocardia noduli | reverse complement strand
AGCGGTCCGTTTGGCGCGGCGGATCAGCGAGCTCGGCGACCAACTGAAATCCAATCGTGCTCAGCTGGACGAGATTCTCGCCGATCATGTCCCACAGTTGCTGGCGTTACCTGGAGTCGGTGCGGTCGGCGGATTCAACTGGTCGTCGCAACACCTTCGATATGGAGGTGTGTAATGGGACGGCCGAAGGGTTGGGCGACGGCGGCGACGGGAAGGGCCGCGATGCGGTCGCCGGGACGACCGCCGGTGGCGCGGCGCGAGCATCGGCAGCGTTTCTGGGAAACGATCGCCCGTGGCGTCACGAGCGAGAAAGCCGGTGTCGAGGCCGGCGTGTCGCCAGCGGTTGGCACGCGCTGGTTCCGTGAAGCTGGCGGAGTGTCGTTGCTGCCCTCCGCAATTCCTTCTGGCCGCTATCTGTCCTTCGCTGAACGCGAGGAGATCGCGATCTGCCACGCCCGCGGTTTCGGGGTCTGTGAGATCGCTCGGCATCTGGGTCGCTCGCCGTCGACGATCTCGCGGGAGTTGCGTCGCAACGCGGCCACCCGGGGCGGGACTCTGGTCTACCGGGCCACGACCGCGCAGTGGCATCGCGATCGCCGCTCTGCCCGGCCGAAGACTGCCAAACTCGTCACCAATTCCTTTCTGCGCCAGTATGTTCAGGACCGGCTGGCCGGGGTGATCCACACTCCGGACGGAAAGCCGGTTCGCGGTCCGCGGACTCGCTGGATCGGCCGCAACAAGGCCCGCCGGACGGACCGGTGCCGGGCTCATGCGTGGAGTCCGGAACAGATCTCGCATCGGCTGCGCCTGGATTTCCCGGATGATGAGTCCATGCGTATCTCGCACGAGGCGATCTATCAGGCCCTCTACATCCAGGGCCGTGGTGCGTTGCAGCGGGAGCTGGTGGCCTGCCTGCGCACTGGCCGTGCGTTGCGGGTTCCACGTGCCCGCACCAAGCGGCGCGGTCCCGGGTTCATAACTCCGGAGGTGAGGATCAGCGCTCGACCCGCCGAGGTCGAAGACCGTGCCGTCCCCGGGCATTGGGAAGGTGATTTGATCATCGGCCTGAACAGGTCGGCGATCGGCACCCTGGTAGAGCGCACAACACGGTTCACCATGCTGCTGCACCTTCCCCCGATGGCCGGCTACGGCACTCAGCCGCAGGTCAAGAACGGCCCGGCGATGGCCGGGCATGGCGCCGAAGCCGTTCGCGACGCGATCGCCACGACGATCGTCACGCTACCCGAACAGTTGCGTCGCACGCTCACCTGGGATCGCGGCAAGGAACTGGCCCGGCATGTGGAACTGACCATCGACACCGGTATCGAAGTCTACTTTGCCGATCCTTACAGTCCCTGGCAGCGTGGCACCAACGAGAATACGAATGGCCTTCTACGCCAATACTTTCCGAAAGGCACCGATATGAACCGCTACGGCCGCAGCGAACTCGACGCCGTCGCCGCCGCACTCAACAACCGGCCCCGCAAAACACTCAACTGGAAAACCCCGACCGAAGCCCTCAACGAACTGCTATCGTCGGCCCAACCGAGCAGTGTTGCGACGACTGGTTGAGTCCGGGTTGAGCTCCGCGGTCGTGATGATGTATCAGCCCGGACAGGTCGGTGATCCCGTCGCGGGCACGGGTCCAGATAGCGTGTTCGATCGCGTCGAGAACCAAACCGGTGTTCATCGTGGTCGAGGTGCGCCAGCCCACGATCCGGCGGGAGTAGGCGTCGATCACGAACGCGACATACACCCATCCCGACCACGTCGAGACATAGACATCTCACGCGGGTGAGTTGTCAAGTGGTGGTGGTTTCGGATGGTGCCGGGTGGTCGGGCCAGGCGGTGTTCTCGTCCCAGGGGTGGTTGTTGGTCAGGCACCACCAGATGCGCCCGAGGAGCTTGTTGGCGAGGTTGCGCAGGGCGGCGTTGTGGTGGTCGCCGGCGGCCTTGCGTTTGTCGTAGTGGGCGCGGGCTCCGGGCGATTTGGTGAGCG
>NZ_JAFMPL010000216.1:0-2223 GCF_019038455.1 Nocardia noduli | reverse complement strand
GGTCACAGCCGCCGTGCTGGTCCTGGTGCCGGCGGGGGCCGCCGCTGGGCGCTGGTGCGCCGCGCGGCGGCTGTCCAGGGGGTAGTGGTCGCCGAGGGGCGTGGTGCTGTGGCGGGGGGCTCGGCGGCGCGCCGATCGTCGGTGATCTTCTGGAGTCGGTGCAGTGCGGCGCGGGCGGGTTCGGGGACCGTGACCGCGGGGATCGCGTGGTGCTGGCCGTTGTGGTCGGTGCATGTCAGCCCGGTTTCCAGTGCGTCGAGCAGGTGTTGGGCGGAGTCGAAGTCAGCGACGCCTTCTTCGATGCGCAGTGTCGAGTAGGCCGGGTACCTCTGGTGGCTGCGTGCGACCCAGCGCCCGGCTTCGTAGCCGAAGAACACTTCACGTTCTGCCTGGCTCGGGTCGACGAGGCAGAGCATGTAGTCCTCGTTCAGCACGGCCCAGCTGGGTTCGGGTGCCGTGTGGGCGGGAATCGCGGTGGGTTCGGCGACGGCGTGGTGGTTGGGAATCGGAGACAGCGGCCGATGGGTCAGCGAGTCGGTCAGCTGACGCATCGTGGTCCTGGGCAGGCCTGCGGTAAGGACGCTGTGCTGGAGGTGGTCGCGTTGACGAGAGAGAAGTTGCGCGAGCTGGATTCGGCGTGTTGATCGACCGGCCTGGTCGGTGTAGGAGTCGGCGGCCATGATCTGTGTGAGGTGGTGCAGGTGCAGCGCGTCGCTGAACCCGCGCTCGCCGGGGCGGACAGGGTGCGCGGTCACCTGTGTGGTGCGTGCGTCGAGGGCCTCGAGTGAGGGCCACGGATACAGCCGTGCGCGATGAGGTGGCAGGTGCGGTTGGATCGTGACCCCGATGACCTCGTCGGCGATCATGTCCCGGTCGATGTCGCTGAGGTGGGGGGCCAGCAACAATGCATCGATTCGCTCGCTGAGCTCGGAGAGCCGATGCTGTGTTTCCTCGGCGGAGGGTCGGCCCTCGGAGCTGTCGTGTCGGGCGAGCAGTGTCAGATGGCTCAGTGCGACCTCGAGATCGGCTGCGATGAAACCCGACGAGGCCACGGCGGCGGCCAGGTAGAGGTGGTCGCGGTCGGTCATCAGGCGTTTGTTCGCCGTGCTGACACGTCGTAGGGCGAGCATGCGTTCTGCGGGTGCCGCGGTGCGGGCTCGCGATTCCACACCGGCCCGCAGTGTCTGATGGATGGCGAGAGCGGAGTTGGCCGGTGATGGCTGCGACCGGTTCTCGTCGGGCCCGTTGTCGGTGTTGAGGGCGTTGATGAGATAGTCGGTGAACATTTCGTAGGCCTCGACCCTTCGGTACATCGCCAGGTGGTCGATCTGGGCGATGCCGGTCAGAAACTGCTCGTCGGAGGCGCGGCTGATGTCGTGTAGGGCCATTCCGATCTCGGCGACGGGCCCACGGCATCGGAAGGCCACGTTCGAGTCCTGGTCGAACACGGCCATCGCGACCGCGCCGGAGCTTACGATCTGTTGACTGCGGATATGGGTCAGCGCGGTCATGCTGATCAGCCATTCGCGGGCGTGGCTCATCGAATCGAATGCTTGCTCGACCGGTGCCCCCACGGTGCCGGGGGCGGCGAGGCCGGGATCGAGATCTTGAAATACGGCTGTGAACAGTGGTGAGTGCTCCGGCGTGGCGAGAGCGTGTGTGTCTATTTCGAGCAGTGCTTGCGCGAGGTGCAGGTGTGCGGGTTGCGACAGCGGCGCGGATGCCAGTGCTATGGCGTGGATGTCATGGCGAAGCTCTTGTCTGTGGTGGTGGAGCTGGCGGGCGCGGTCTCCGGTCGGGTCGTAGGCGCGCACGGTGACCAGGTCGGTGACAATCGAGCGGTAGTTCTCGATGAGGTCGAAGGCGAGTCGTTCGGAGAAGGGCGCGAACGCGGTGACGTGGGTGTCGTCGATTCCGGTCCGTTCCAAGAGTGCGAGTTGCACGGCGATGTCGGCGCCGGTGCCGGTGAGTTCGTAGAGCGCCGGGGCTCCGATGCCGTTGGATATGCGTGCGTGGTACTGCCAGGTGTGGCTGTGGCGATGGCTGGCCGCCGCAGCGGCGTCGTAGAGCCAGGCTCGCGCGATCCATGGGCTACGGAATCGCGCGGTGTTCGTCAGGGTGGGTATGCGGGAGTCGGTGGACAGGCGGGTGAATCTCGCTTCGTGGGGACCGACGTGGTCGGGTGTGATCGCCAGGTAGGTCATGGCGTGACCGGGGCGGGTT
>NZ_JAFMPL010000215.1:0-2232 GCF_019038455.1 Nocardia noduli | reverse complement strand
TGTCAACGGAACGCCAATCCTGGACACTTCTCGGCACCGGAATTCTGACCCCCTTTTGGTCGGTCGGGTTGATGGTTTCAGTCTTCAGTTGTGCCGGCGGTGGGGACGCGGCCGAGGTCGCGGTCCTTGAGCCGGTAGCTGTCGCCTTTCAACGCGATGACCTCGGCGTGGTGGACGAGGCGGTCGATCATCGCGGCGGCGACGACGTCGTCGCCGAAGACCTCGCCCCACCGGCCGAAGACCTTGTTACTGGTCACGATCAGCGAGGCGCGTTCGTAGCGGGACGAGACGAGTTGGAAGAACAGGTTGGCGGCCTCGTTCTCGAACGGGATGTAGCCCACCTCGTCGACCACCAGAAGCGGGTAGCGGCCGAGTTTGGTCAGTTCGGCCTGCAATCGTCCGCTGTGGTGGGCCTCGGCCAGGCGCGAGACCCATTGCGCGGCGGTGGCGAACGCGACCCGATGCCCGGCTTGGCATGCGCGGATCGCCAACCCGATCGCCAGATGTGTCTTGCCGGTGCCGGGCGGACCGAGGAACACGACGTTGTCCTTGGCGGTCACGAAATCCAGGGTGCCCAGGTGAGCGATGACATCGCGTTTGAGCCCGCGGGAATGACCGAAGTCGAACTCTTCCAACGATTTGCGGTGCGGGAATCGGGCCGAGCGGATGCGGCCCTCACCGCCGTGGGACTCGCGAGCCGACACCTCCCGTTGCAGGCAGGCGATCAAGAACTCCTCGTGGGTCCAGTTCTCGGCGCGGGCGCGTTCGGGCAACCGTTGGGCGGCTTCGCGCAGCGACGGCGCCTTCAGCGCGCGGGTGAGGAAGTTCAGTTCAGCGGTGAAATCCCGTGTCGTGGTCGATGTTTTCGCGGCGGTTCTGGTCCTGGCGGGCATCAGGCGACCCCGCCTTCGATATCGATACCGAGTGCGGTGTCGTAATCGGTCAGGACACGTTGCTCGACCTCGGGTTCGGGTGCCGGTCGCAGGACACCGATCCGGCCGCGCCGCAACACTTTCGCCGCTTCGACATGGGTCGGGTCGGACAGGGTTTGATGCCAGGCCCAGATCCGTTCGTGATCGGCCACGATCCGGCCGCCGGAGAACACTCGGACCCGGTCCAGATCGGCGAGGATCTCGATCCGGCGTCCGATCACCGCCGGATGCACCGAGTAGTCGTTGGAATCCAAGCGGATGTAGTGATCGCGCGGCAGCCGCGCTGACCGTCGCCACCCGGTCTCGGGCGCGACCGGTGGCAACTCCAGCATCGCCTGGCGGTCCGCGGTGATCCGATCGGTCGGTGCGCATCCCAACGCGCGGCGGGTCCGGCGATTCACCAACGCCAGCCAATTATCGAGTTGAGTATTGAAATCGGTAGGGCTGCTGAATGATCGACCCGGTAGGAACGACCGCTCCAGATAGTCATGGGCCCGCTCGATCATGCCTTTCGCCTCCGGGTCGGCAGGCTTGCAAACGATCACTTTCGTGCCCAGAGTTCCCCGGAATGCTTGGCATTCCGCGGTCAACTCGGTGCGGCCGCCGCGCCAGCGGCCGATCGCTCCTTCGCCGTCCCAGACCAGCACCTTCGGCACCGAGCCCAAACGATGAATGTGTGTCCACCAACCGGCGAACAGATCCTCGGAATGCCGTGACGGGATCAACATCGCCATCAACCAGCGGGAATACCCCGAGACCATCGTCAGGACCGGCAACTGCTTCGGGCCACGAATCTGCCCGAACCCGACCGGCAACTCGATCGGCGGGAACCAGAAATCACACTGGGCGATCTCCCCGGCCACATACGTTGTCCTCGAGGCGGGATCCGGCGGCAGATACGCCGGCCGCAGCTCGGCGACGCGGCTCGAGAGCACCCGGACCGAGCGGGTCCAGCCGATCCGCTCGGCGATCACCGTCGCCGGCATCCTCGGATACGCCTTCAGCAACTCACGGATCTGCGGCTCGACCGCGTCCACGATCGATCCCTTGGGCGGCCGCTCATACTTCGGCGGCCTGTCCGAGGCCACCGCGGCACGCACGGTGTTACGGGAAACACCCATCAGCCGGGCGATCGCCTTGATAGGAACACCCTCTGACCGGTGCAAACGACGAATCTCAGCCCAATCTTCCACGGCTAGCATCCCTTCGTCCTCCCTGACTCGGTGAGAGCCAGGGTGACCGACCAAGGGGGTCAGTTTTCAGATGCCACGCGGGGGTCAGTATTCACGTTCTGCCGACA
>NZ_JAFMPL010000214.1:0-2345 GCF_019038455.1 Nocardia noduli | reverse complement strand
GCTCGGGAGGATGGTCTCAGCGCGGGGCGGCAGTGTTCTGGGTGGCCCTGGCTTGCGCTTGGTAGCGCTGGACGAATGGCAGCACCTGGTCGGTGATCACCCGGTTGTATTCGCTGGGCCGCTGTCGGGGGTTGGCGTGGCCCGTATTGCGTGGGAATGCGACGAGCAGGGTTCCGTCTACGCCACCGACCTGCTCGACCAGGACCCGGTGCGAATATTCGACGTCGACCACGCCGTCCGCGGCGGGATCGCGCGGACGCAGGAAAACGATGGCGGGGGGCGGTTTTCCATCGACCGGCTCGGACAGCGCACGCAGATCGTTCACCGCGCCGCCCGCCACGATCGCCAGGAATTGCGCTTCGATCAGACCGTTACTCGCCGCGTCGGCCGAGTAGATCTTCTCGCGCAACACCTCGTCGAGGACCGAACGCAATTCGTCGAACCGTATGCCGGGCAGTCCGTAGCCGGTCTCGTCGACGAATTGCTCTCGACGCGCATAGGTTTCGACAAGCAGTCGCAACCCGCGGCTCTCTCTCGCGCCCGGCAGCCACCCCATCCAGCGCACCATATCCTCACCGCGGCCCCGACTTTCGGGACGCACGGCGTTGAGATCCATCGGCGTGCAATCCAGCAGCACCGCCACCAGTCGCCGATCGCTGTCGGTATGGATATGTTTGGCGACTTCGAGCGCGATCACCCCACCCATACTGTGCCCGACGAGGATCACGTTCTTCAGACCCGACATCTGCGCCGCGCGGGTGATCAGATCCGCGATGACCTTGGTATCGATACCGCGGTTGTCGTATTTGATCGCCCACACCACACCCATGCGACTCAGCGAGGGGAGCGCGGCGGCGGTATCACTGGCATTGAGCCCACCCAACCCGACCATGTCGACGACGACCGTATCCCAGTTCCGGCTGTCGGCGGGCGCGGCGATGGGCAGTACGGCCGGCTCGGTGCGTGCCAGGCGCGCGCGTTCCGGGGCCACGTCGATCGCCCAGTACTGCGCGAACACGATGAGCCCCGCGACGAGCAGCGCGGCGACCCGTAGCAGCATCAGCCTGGTGCGGCGCAACGTCAGCCAGTCGTGTCCGAGGCGAGTCGCTCGGAATCGAGCCTTCCGTCGCGCATCGTCCCAGTCCGAAATGCTGGACGGATGCCGATCGTCCAACGGCGACATCACTCCACTGTGCCTCCATTCCGTCCCCGCCGCTCCTCGACCCGCGAGCGCCCCTCCCTCTTCGTGCACAACCCTCGGATCCACGCGGCCGCGCCGATCACAACATCGGCGGCGATACCCACCTCTGTTCGGCTCAATCAGCTAGGCACCCACGAACGAGGAGACATAGCGTGAATAGCGACGGCTGATCAGGCAGTTTCGATGGGAACAGATGGGGTCCATTCGCGAACCGCTGGCGCCCGGCGCCTTTGGGTACGGGTCGATGCGCCTTTCGACGCGGCGCGGTATCCCCGTACCGAACAAGCCCGCTCGGCCCCGAAGGCCACGAGCATCGCGCCAGCACGGGCATCGCGCCGTCGCGAACATGTTCGAATATCTCAGTGGTCTATCGGCGCGACAGCGACGAAATATCACACGCCTATGCGGCCTGTTGGCAGCCGCCCGTATGGCCGCGAAGATCAGGGGGCCGACAACGATTCCGCCAGCTCCGCGAGTTTGCCGAGTGAGATCCGCCAACCCAATTCGTTGTCGTCCGGCGCGCCCCCCGGCGAGACGCCGTCGTGTAGTGCCATCAGGTCGGTGCCGCCCTGCTCCGCGTCGGCCAGGCGGTAGGTGATGGTCATCTCGCCGCGGATGTCGGGATCTTCCGTCTCGAATTCGACGACCTGCACGACCTGTTCATCGGGAACGAGGGTGACGAAGCGGCCGCCGAACGTGTCTGTGTGCGCGGTGGTCTTGCCGATAGCCGTCGGCTCGTCGTAGGTCAGTGAGATACGGAAGGCCCCGCCCGGCTTCGGATCGAATTCGTGAACGCGACTGGTCATCCCGGTGGGAACCATCCAGGTCCGCACCGCGTCCGCATCGATCAACAAGCGATAGACCACCGACCGCGGTGCGCCGATATGTCTGCCGATTCTGGTGGTGGCCACGCGCTCCACCGTAGTCGGCGAGCACTCGGCCGCAAGAGCGTCGACGAGCGGTGAGAAGTCGTGAAACGCGGAAAGGCCCCCAACTGTGTTGGGGGCCTTTCGCAATGATGTTCCGGCGGTGTCCTACTCTCCCACACCCTGTCGAGTGCAGTACCATCGGCGCTGGCAGGCTTAGCTTCCGGGTTCGGAATGGGACCGGGCGTTTCCCTGCCGCTATGGCCGCCGTAACTCTA
>NZ_JAFMPL010000213.1:0-2469 GCF_019038455.1 Nocardia noduli | reverse complement strand
GTGGTGTTGCGGTGGGGAAACACGGCGCGGGGTGATGTCTCGAATCCTCGGGTGCCGGTCTGGGCTCTCACCGAACTCCGGTGTTCGGTACTCTGCTCTCGTTCGAGCGAATTCATGGCGGGCGGGAAATAATGACAACCATTGTGAGCGGATATTCGACGCTGCATGGTGCGCTGCGAGCCGCGGAGCGCCGGTGGCTGCATCACCTCGATGCGGCATTGTGCGCGAAACAGCTTTCGGCCGACCAGTGGGCAATGTTGTCCAATTTGTCCACTGAGGCTGGTGTGACGATGAGCGAATTGGCTTCGCGGTCGCAGCTTCCGCCTTCGTCGGCCACTCGGCATGCCGACTATCTCGCCGCGCGTGGATTGATCTATCGGGTCGCCGCCGAAGAGGATCGACGGCGAATTCTGATCGGGCTCAGTAATCTCGGCGCGGATCTCGTCGCCGCGGTCCGTATCGAGGAAACCCGTGCTGAGCAGGGATTGCAGTCCCGTCTGGGGGCGCGCCGTTTCGCCGAGTTGATGCGTCTGCTCGATCTGGTCGCGGCCGACCCGGAGTAGCGGCGTCCGCGGTCGATCCGCGACATTCGTCGGATGTATCGCATTCGGGCGAATTGTGGTTGTTGGAATCTTTTGTGATGTGAGTTTCTATTCGGGCGCGCGAGCTTTGGGTGCTTATGTCCGAATCGGGAAGGTGGCGCTATTGCGCCAATCACGAATGTGCACACTACACATCGACTGCGGTGTGGAACCGGATCATTGACCGGTTCAGCCCATTTCGGTTGATTCGAATTGAAATATTCGTTCCCGGGGATCTCGTCGCCGCGATGAATGGAAGTCGGTGCCGGAGGAAAACGGGTCTGTATTTCTCGGGGCGTGTGCGGTAGGTCGCGTCGCGCGGGTGGTCGGCAAGGTGCCGGGCCCTCTGTGCCTAGGATCGCCTGCATGCCGGTTTCGACTACTTCCGCCACCGCGAGTGGGCTCTGCTCCTTCATCGACGAGTCGCCGTCGCCGTTCCACGTCTGTCGGACCGTCGCGCGCGAACTGGACGAGCGGGGATTCACCCGGCTGTCGGAGTCGCGGCCGTGGGAGCAGGGCGCGCCGGGTAGGCACTACGTGGTGCGCGGCGGTTCGCTGGTGGCCTGGGCCACCGAGGACACGGCGGGCGCGACGCCGTTCCGCGTGGTCGGCGCGCATACCGACAGCCCGAATCTACGGGTCAAACAGCATCCGGATTTCGTGGTGGCGGGCTGGCAGATGGTCGGGCTGGAGCCCTACGGCGGCGCCTGGCTGAACTCGTGGCTCGACCGTGAACTCGGCATCTCGGGGCGGTTGAGCGTGCGCGATGGAAATGCCGTGCGCGAGAAGCTGGTTCGTATCGACGACCCCATTCTTCGGGTGCCGCAGCTCGCGATCCACCTTTCGGAGGAACGTCGCGGCGTCACCCTCGATCCGCAGCGGCACGTGAACGCGGTGTGGGGGCTCGGGTCCGAGCCGAGGTCGTTTCTCGCCTACGTCGCGGAGCGAGCGGGGGTGTCGGCGGCCGATGTCCTCGGCTGGGAGCTGATGACCCACGATCTGACGCCGAGCCGGGTCATCGGCCGCGACGCCGATCTGGTCAGTGCGCCCAGACTGGACAATCAGGGCACCTGCTACGCGGGTCTGCGCGCTTTCCTGGCCGCCGTGGACGCGCCGGGCGCGGCCATTCCGGTGCTCGCCATGTTCGACCACGAGGAGGTCGGCAGCCAGTCCGATCGCGGCGCGCAGTCGGATCTGCTGCCGACGGTGCTGGAGCGGATCGTGCTCGGGCGCGGCGGTGGCCGCGCGGAATTCCTCGCGGCGCTGTCGGGCTCGGTCTGTGCCTCGGGCGATATGGCGCACGCCACCCATCCGAACTATGCCGAGCGGCACGAACCCGCGCACCGCATCGAGGTCAACGGCGGTCCGGTGCTGAAGGTCAACCAGAATCTGCGCTACGCCACCGATTCGTCCGGCGCGGGTGCGTTCGCCCTGGCCTGCGCCCAGGCCGGGGTTCCATTGCAGCGCTACGTGCACCGCGCCGACCTGCCGTGCGGTTCGACCATCGGCCCGATGACCGCCGCCCGCACGGGGATATCCACCGTCGACGTCGGCGCCGCCCAACTCGCCATGCATTCGGCCCGCGAGATGATGGGCGCACACGACGTGGCCTCCTACGCCGCCGCCTTCGCCGCCTTCCTCACCCCCGAGCCCGCGCCCTAGCCCGGTCTCAGTCGAACCACTCCGGATCGCCGGTGCTGATGAATTCGGCGAGCAGTTCGTGGTCGTGCACCGCGTCTCGCAGCACCGCCCCGAGCTCACGCAGCGCGTCCGGATCGGTTCCGTAGGCGACGAACATGCCCGCCTCGGGATCGAACCGGATGCGCTCGGCCACATCGGGAAGCCGCGAATGCACCACCGACCGCGCCACCCCCGCCCAGTCGTACCC
>NZ_JAFMPL010000212.1:0-2541 GCF_019038455.1 Nocardia noduli | reverse complement strand
ATCAATGACGTAGGAAGGTGCACGTGGACTCGTTCAATCCCACCACCAAGACCCAGGCGGCGCTGACCGCCGCCCTGCAGGCGGCCTCCGCCGCGGGCAATCCGGAGATTCGTCCGGCGCACTTGCTGGTGGCGTTGCTGGATCAAACCGACGGCATCGCCGCCCCTTTGCTGAAGGCTGTCGGAACCGATCCGGCGACGGTACGACGCGAGGCACAGGACATCGTCGACCGGCTGCCGCGCGCCACCGGCGCGACCACCACCCCGCAGCTCGGACGCGAGGCGCTGGCGGCGATCACCGCCGCCCAGCGTTTGGCCACCGAACTCGGTGACGAATACGTCTCCACCGAACACGTCCTGGTCGGATTGGCGCAGGGCGATTCGGATGTGACCATGCTGCTGACGAAGTACGGCGCGAACGCCGACGGGCTGCGCGAGGCGTTCACCACCGTGCGCGGCAGCGCCAGGGTCACCAGCCCCGATCCCGAGGGCAGCTATCAGGCGCTGGAGAAGTACTCCACCGATCTGACCGAGGCGGCGCGAGCGGGCAAACTCGATCCGGTGATCGGGCGCGACACCGAGATCCGCCGCGTGGTGCAGGTGCTGAGCCGTCGGACCAAGAACAATCCGGTGCTGATCGGTGAGCCCGGTGTCGGCAAGACCGCGATCGTCGAAGGACTGGCCCAGCGCATCATCGCCGGTGACGTGCCGGAGTCGCTGCGCGGCAAATCCGTGGTCTCCCTCGACCTGGCCGCCATGGTGGCGGGCGCGAAATATCGCGGCGAGTTCGAGGAGCGGCTCAAGGCCGTGCTCGAGGACATCAAGAACAGCGCGGGACAGGTCATCACCTTCATCGATGAGCTGCACACCATCGTCGGCGCGGGCGCGACCGGCGAATCGGCGATGGACGCGGGCAACATGATCAAGCCGATGCTGGCCAGGGGTGAGCTGCGGCTGGTCGGCGCGACCACCCTCGAGGAATACCGCAAATTCATCGAGAAGGACGCCGCCCTGGAACGCCGTTTCCAGCAGGTGCTCGTCGGCGAGCCCTCGGTGGCCGACACCATCGGCATCCTGCGCGGCATCAAGGAACGCTACGAGGTGCACCACGGCGTGCGCATCACCGATTCGGCGTTGGTCGCGGCGGCGGCGTTGTCGGATCGCTACATCACCTCCCGGTTCCTGCCGGACAAGGCGATCGACCTGGTCGACGAATCGGCGTCGCGGCTGCGTATGGAGATCGATTCCCGTCCCGTCGAGATCGACGAGGTCGAGCGCGCGGTGCGCAGGCTCGAGATCGAAGAGGTCGCGCTGAGCAAGGAGACCGACGAGGCGTCCAAGGCACGGCTGGAGAAATTGCGCCAGGAACTCGCCGACGACAGGGAGAAACTGAACCAGCTCACGACCAGGTGGCAGAACGAGAAGAACGCCATCGACGGAGTCCGTGCCCTCAAGGAGGAACTGGAATCGCTGCGCGGGGAATCCGAGCGGGCCGAACGCGACGGTGATCTCGGACGGGCCGCCGAATTGCGCTACGGCCGGATTCCGGCACTGGAGAAGAATCTGGAACAGGCCGAGCAGGTCTCCAAATCGGCCGCCGACGGTTCGGTCATGCTCAAGGAGGAGGTCGGTCCCGACGATATCGCCGAGGTGGTCTCCGCGTGGACCGGTGTCCCGGTCGGGCGGCTGCTCGAGGGCGAGACCCAGAAACTGCTGCGCATGGAGCAGGAACTGGGTAGGCGGGTCGTCGGTCAAATCGAGGCCGTCACAGCTGTCTCCGACGCGGTGCGCAGAGCGCGCGCCGGCGTCGCCGACCCGAACCGTCCGACCGGCTCGTTCATGTTCGTCGGCCCGACCGGCGTCGGTAAGACGGAATTGGCGAAAGCCTTGGCGGACTTCCTGTTCGACGACGAACGCGCCATGGTCCGCATCGATATGAGCGAGTACAGCGAGAAGCACGCGGTGGCCCGCCTGGTCGGCGCGCCGCCGGGCTATATCGGCTACGACCAGGGCGGTCAGCTCACCGAGGCGGTGCGGCGCAGGCCGTACTCGGTGGTGCTCTTCGACGAGATCGAGAAGGCCCATCCCGATGTCTTCGACATCCTGCTCGCCGTCCTCGACGAAGGCCGTCTCACCGACGGTCAGGGGCGGACGGTCGATTTCCGCAACGCCATCCTCATCCTGACCTCGAATCTGGGTGCGGGCGGCGATCAGGAATTCGTCATGAACGCGGTGCGCTCGGCGTTCAAACCGGAATTCCTCAACCGGCTCGACGACGTGGTCATGTTCCACGCGCTCGACGAGGAACAACTCGAGTACATCGTCGACATCCAGCTCGCCCAACTCCAGAAGCGGCTCGCCCAGCGCAGGCTGACCCTCGATGTCGGCGATTCGGCCAAGTTCTGGCTCGCGGTGCGGGGTTACGACCCGGTCTACGGCGCCAGACCGCTGCGCAGGCTGATCCAGCAGGCCATCGGCGACACCCTCGCCAAGGCACTGCTGGCCGGAGAGATCATCGACGGCGACACCGTGAAGGTGAATG
>NZ_JAFMPL010000211.1:0-2655 GCF_019038455.1 Nocardia noduli | reverse complement strand
CCGAAGGGCCCGTCCCGGCACCCCGGCCCACCCCGGCACGAGTCTTACGAGCGCCCGGTTCGCGCCGTCTCGCGTCCGAGCGGTCGAAGCGCCGCGACGCAGTCGCCAGTCTCGGCCGCTCGGACGCGAGACACCAAGGCCGCGAACCACGCCGCACCAGCGGCCGACATCACAGCTCGCTGTAGAACTCCCCCTTGGCGGTGACCCGGATCGGAATCCATTCCCACCAGGTCACGCAGTACACGATCCATTCGAGTGGTCCGTGCCGGAACCAATACGACCAGAGCAGGCTGACGGCCATCTGGATGACCGCGATCCCGGCCGCGGACAGCAGCACGGCACCGTAGTCGGTGGAACCGGACAGGTGTAGGCGTTCGCCCGCGAACAGGATCAGTCCGGTCGCGAACACGTAGTTCGTCAGTGTCATTCGGCCCATCGGCGCCAGCATCTCGGTCACCGGCCGTCCCGCCGGTGTGCGCAGTAGCAGGAGTAGCCCGGTCAGGTAGGCGAGCGCGCCGGTGAGTCCCGCGACGGCGGGCGCCGAGCTGCCGAGCAGGTCCAGGTAGGGGACGCGGTATTCCCAGGTTGTGGTGAGTACGGCCAGGGGTGCGGCGATGACGAAGATCAGCGCGATCTGCCAGGTCCGCTCGTTCAGGGTTTGGGGGAGGCGGAATCGGACGGCGACGAGGCCGAGCAGGAACAGTCCCGGCGCCAGGCCGAGTCCGCCGCCGAGCAGCGCCGCGACGCCCGCGGTGCCGAGCAGGCCGAGTGTCAGCAGCGTCCATCGTGGCAGTCCGGCCGAGGGGAGCACGATGACCAGCCCGACGACGGCGTAGGGCAGCAGGACTTCGTCCGGCTGGAACCAGTGGTGGATCAGGCCGACTACCGCCAGCGCGGCGAGTTGCCGTGCGAGGACCAGGCGAGGGCGAGCGGCGCGTTCGGCCGCCTGATCCAGCAGCAGTCCGAAGCCGATTCCGAACAGGAACGCGAAGATCGGGAGGAAACGTCCTTCGAAGACGACGCTGAGCAGGTGCCGGGTCGGGTCCATGACCCCCGGCGCGATGGTGGCCGACATGTCGGTGATCTGCCAGGTTTCGACGACCAGGAGCCCGCAGAGGGCGAAACCGCGCGCGGCGTCCAGTTCGGGGATGCGCGCGTGGACGTCGGACTGCATCCGTCCACGCTAGCGAGCTTCGGCGGGCCGGGTCCGTAGCCGCGTTCCGATGTCGGGTAGCGGAGAGTTGGCGCACATATACTTAACGCACTAACTATTAACACGCTAACCTAATGCTCGGACGACCCGAGGAGGACCGATGGAGATCGACGATCCGTTGCGCCTGGATCGGCAGGTGTGTTTCGCGCTGGCCGTCGCCAACCGCGCCGTCCTGGCGGTGTACCGGCCGCTGCTCGAGCCGCTCGGCCTGACCCACCCGCAATACCTGGTCATGCTGGCGCTGTGGGGTGACGCCCCGATGTCGGTGAAATCCATCGCCGAGGCCGTCCAACTCGACTCGCCGACGCTGTCCCCGCTGCTCAAACGACTGGAATCGGCGGGGCTCATCACCCGCGAACGCGACCCTCGCGACGAACGCAATCTGGTGGTGAACCTGACCGCCGCGGGCGCCGAGTTGCGACAACAGGCAGAGCGGATTCCGCCCGCGGTCGTCGAACGCCTCGGTGTGACGGTGGGCGACCTGGAGGAGTTGCGCGATGTGCTCACCCGGGTGAACGTCGCCGCGCGGCACTTCCTCACCGAAAACGACACCGAGACAACAGGAACGAGCGCATGAGCAATCGAAACCGTCGCCCGGGACCGCTGCGGTGGATCGGCTACGCCTTCGGACGCCGACTCCCGGATTCGATGCGGGACTGGGTCCGCGACGATCTCACCGGCGATTACGCCGGTGCCCGGCACGTGGTGCGCGGCATCGTCCCGTTCACGCCGCTGTTCGCGGCATTCCTGCTCTTCCCCGGCGAGTTGTGGCTCCGCGGTGCGATGGTCCTGCTCGCCCTGCTGCTCGCGCTGTTCTACACGGTCGCCTTCATGCCGATGAACCGTGCGCACCGGCTGGCGAAACACGGTCTGCCCGTCGATCTGGAGAATCCGCGCCGGGCCCGGTTGCGGGAACTGGAACGGGCGCGCTACGTCGCCCGATACCCGCACTGACCCGCGCGCCTCAGTGGTAGCGGCGGTGGATCGGCACGCGACCGGCGGCGCGACCGGGCGGCCTGGTCACGGCCGTGCGCGAACGCCGCCGATCCCGCCACGGCGCGTCGGCCGGTCGAGCGATTCGCCGTTCCCGTTTACGCCACCACATCACGCTCGACTCGACACCGAAGTGACGAGCGCCGACGGGGCGGCGGGAGCGGTGGGGCATTCACAGCGAAGTGGGACGGTATCGATCACGTATCGAGCATCTCAGTCCCGTCCAGCGAATATCCGCGCACCCCTCGGCATGGCTGGCGGGATTCGGACTAGCACGGGGGGCAAACTCGACCCGGTCATCGGCCGCTCGAAGGAAATCGAGCGCGTCATGCAGGTGCTGCCGCACCGAGAACACCCTCGGGGTCCGCTGACGCGCGGCGATCACCGTGGGGTCGCACTCACGGGGGCGGGGGCAACCACGGCAGTGGCGGCAGCGGAATGAAGATGAC
>NZ_JAFMPL010000210.1:0-2691 GCF_019038455.1 Nocardia noduli | reverse complement strand
TCCCGCGACACAGGAGCCCACCCATGGCGCCACTCTCACCCCGAGTCCACCAACCCCCAAGCCACGCCGCCCCCGGCACGCAGACAACGACCAGCATTCCCGCCACTTCCGCACTCCACCCGCCACCACCGGACAACGCACCCGTACCAGCCATGACAGGCAGGCCGAGCGAGAGGACTCACACCTTGCTCGATACCCGCACCGTCGCGTCGATATCGATGGCGACACAGCAGATCGCGGGCCTCGTCTGTGCCGACGGCGACCTCCGCGCGGTCATCGACCGAGTCACCGTCTGGCACCACTACAGCCCCGCACCGGTGCCGTCCGCCGTCGAACGGACAACGGATCAACGTTTCGACACCACTGAAGACGCGCACGCGTATCTCATCCGCGCCCTGGCTACCTGTGCCAGCGGCGGTTTCGACGCGCTGCGTGTACAGATCACCGACACTCGCACCATCCCGGAATCGGTGGTGCGCCACATCTGCGGCACCACGGTCTCGATCACCGATGCCCTGCTGGCCCTCGCCGAGGCCGACGGCCTCTGCCTACCGGTCCTGCCCGCCACCGACTCGTTCACGCCGACCGATATTCCCACCGAACCCGACCCGTCGCGATCATGACCGCCCCGCTACTTCTTCCGGATCCCCGCGGACCCTACCGGGCGAGGCTGACCCGCCTCGGCCCGGACTTCAGCCCGATCGCCCCCGGGGTGAGCCTGCGATTCGGCAAAGCCTGGATGGCCCGAGAGTGGCTGCAACACAACCTCATCAGAGACAACGAACTCCACGGCGGCGACCAACGGTACCGAGCCCACATCACCGCCACCCTCAGCGCGACGCCGTTGTACAACCTGTCCGGGCCCGCGACCGACGTCGCATTTCGACTCGCGTTGCTCGGACGGACCGGCTTCGACGAACCCCGACTCACAGGCGAAGCCGCTCTGCCCGGTGGCATCGCGTTCAGCCTGCTGCGCGACTACCGGGCCTGCGTTACCGAGTTGAACGCGGCACGAGCCGTCGATCCCAACGGCCCACGCGTCCGCGAATTCCGAGCCGAACGGGCCGCGGTGCGCCGAGAGATCCACGCTGCCGCACAGACCGCGACACCGTTGTCACAGTCCTCGCACCTGATGCTCGCTCAAGCAATGCTCGAAATCGACACCCACAGTGTCGCCCGGCCCGACGCACGCTACGCCGCCATGTATCACGCGCAGATCCTCGGCTCGCAATCCGACCCCGACACCGTCCGCCCGGACCCTGTGACTGCCCGGTTCGAATCGGTGCGCCACGCGCGTGAATGGCTGGTCAGCCAGGCTGCGACCACAGTGATCCTCGGCGAGCAGATCGCCAACCCGTTCACGATCCGCGCGGCCGTCTTCGACCTCGAACTCAGCCACTACGAGATCGAGGCCACCGGAACACCGGCCCAGGTCGGCTGGAAGATCCACGCCCTGGACCGGAAGCCCGACGGCATCTTTCGCACCGGCGTCACCGAAGTCGACCACTTCGAACTGAACCGGCTGGTCGAGAAATTCGAACACGCCACCGACTATCTGCTCGACGCCGCGAGCCGAGAACGCGCAGCACCCACCGACACAGCCCATCTGGATCGGCTCGCACACATTCTCGGCGTCCGTTCCGACATCAAAGACCAAATCATCGCCAGAGCCGAATCCGCCGCACCGGAGGAAGCCTCGCTCGCTCGACGCCGCGTGCGTGCCGCCGAAGGGCGCGCGATGAGAAACCGCGACTCTCGCAGCAGCGTCACTGATGTGGCGAGTTCAGGCTTTGTCCGTGCCGACATTCAGGTGGCGCTCGGGCATCTGGCCCAGCTCACCGCGCCCGACACCACCACAGCGGCATCCGCCCAGGAGACCTCCCACCGGATCTCGGAGCTCCGCGATCACATCCAGGACCTGATGAATACCCCGGGCCTCGACCCCGCCGATCACGCCATCATCAGCGCCCAGATCACCCAGACCCTGCTGGACCAACACCGCGGTCGTGTCGGGCTGTACGCATGGCCTTCACTGAGCGCCCTCGATGCCCGCACTACAGAATTGACCGCAGCGCGGGCCCGCCCGGGGGAGCGCGGTTTCGCTGACGCGCTGCGACTTCATCAGCTCACCCAGGCCATAGCCGCCGACACATTGACCCCCGGCGATCCACCACGGCGCCTGGTGATCGAGCAACTGCTCTCCCGCCAACGCGATCACCTCGAAACCGCGATCGACGCCGACACCGGCCTCAGCCCCGACACCCGTGCCGCGCTGCACCGGACGCTGACCTACGACCCGCGCATTCCTGTTCCCAACCAGCACGCCGTCGCTGCGATATCCGCGCATCCCGCTGACCAGGCCCCCGTGCCGCAACCGGGTTCTGCATCCCAGGACTACATGCTCCGCGTGCACAGGCCCGGCCGCGAATGGAACTTCGGCCTGGAACAGGGGCAATGGACCCTCCGCATCCACCAGGCCTACCCGGCGTATTCCTCGCTGCGCCTGGAAGTCTGCGTCGCGCGATTCGATTCCGCCCAACACATGCTCGACGCGCTCACCACCGGTCTCACCATCACCGACCCCGACGGTCCGACCGCGCACATGGCCCCACTCGAGATCCCGGAGTCCGGCCGCAGTGCCCTGACCCTGCTCGACCAACAGCGCTCCAGCATGCCCACACCGGACAAACC